>JANQQY010000565.1 GCA_028284845.1 Spirochaetales bacterium | reverse complement strand
GCCCATCTCAGCACCAACAACTACACCTGGGGCAGCAACTCCTCGAAGTCGAAGCTCGGCAACATGTTTCAAACGGTCGTCGACTACAACCTCATGCCGACCGACCCGGTGAGAAACACCCGATAGACGAGATCGGTCGCCTCCACGATCATCCGTCGGTCCCATTTGGCCCGATCCTGATACTCGAGCGGAACCGGGAGGCCTGTTGAGTCGACGCGGGTCTGCGAGCGAGACTCGTGGAACAAGAGCAGAGCAAAAAGCCCCGCAGCCTCAGTGTCCTGGAGCAGCGTATAGAGCAGCCGGGAGAGCGAGATGGCCTCCCTGGTCAGCTCCGCTCGAATGTGGGTATCCCCATGCGACGAAGCATACCCTTCGTTGTAGATAAGGTAGATAACGTGAAGCACAGCTGCGACTCGCTTCTTGAGTCCAGATCGTGTGGGTATCTCATACGGAACCCGCTGTTCACGGAGCGATGCCTTCGCCCGAGTAATGCGCCTCTTGATGGTCTCTGCCGACGTGAGATAGGCGGCCGCGATCTCGGTCGTGCGGAGCCCCGCGACCTCTCGAAGTGAGAGAGCAATCTGCGAGTCTACCGAAAGCGATGGATGACAGCAGGTGAAGATGAGTCGGAGCTGGTCGTCAGAGATCATCTCCGCAAAGGACTCGTCCGGCTCCTGATAGGCTGTGCCGAGCCGTTCACGCTCGGCGGCCATCTCGTTCTCGATCTTACGACCCTTGTCAGCTCGCCTGATTGCATCAATCCCCTTGAACCGCCCCGTGGAGATGAGCCACGCACGAGCATTCGTTGGTATCCCTCGTTGCGGCCACTGTTCTACGGCAGCTCGGAACGCCTCGTGACACGCCTCCTCCGCAAGATCGATGTCCCCGAGCAAACGAATGAGCGTTGCCAATACGCGTGAGTACTCACTACGGTAGATGGCGTCGATCTCCGCTTGGATCGCCATGTGGGGAATTGTAGCCGGTTTGCGGGCGTAGCGTGGAGAAGTGCGTGATCCGCTCGGCTGGTGCGTCGGGGAGTCCGGTCCAGCCGCATGGAGACGGCTGACTGCGATCGGCTCACCGAATCACAGATTTTTGTGCACCCACTTCTGGTGGCAGGGCGGAGCAGTGTGCAACAGCAGGCTCCAGACTTCGAGGCAGGAACGGAGGATCGAGGGCTGATCGGGCAGGCTCTCGCGGTGAGTGAGCGTTCGCCAAAACCGGCACACTGATATGAACTTATGTGTATATGGTTTTTGTCTTGGTTCGAAGGTTGGTCGGAGGGTGGATTTCGGCAATGACAACGATGCAATCGGATCTTGGTACGAGGATCGAGAGGCATGAGACACATCAGCGTCGGGATGCAGATTGCGGCGTCTGAAGGACTATGCGATGCTTGGCCCGCGAGCGGCCGTAGTGATGAAGAAGGAAAGGGAGTTCCAGATTCTCTCAAGTGTCCTCGGGGCGGGCCCTACGGCGTCGATAGTACCGTCGGAGAACCCAGACTTCCGAGTGCGACCCCAGGGTCGGAATCGAGAGTTTGGTGCTGAGATCACTGAGTTCTATCCGTCCGAGTCCCATGCAAGGGTTCAGAATCGACCAGGATATGTCTCGCAGATACTTGATTCAGGCGAGTACATCCATAGGGATGACCAGGCCATGTTTCCCGTTGGACCTGCTCAGCTGTACGCTGCCGATGGAACTCCAAAGGGGTCGATCACGGGAATTTTCACTGAGATTCTCCCTCCCGCAGACTACTTCGCAAAAGTATCCTCACTGATCGATCGCAAGAACGCCAGATATCATGACTACGCTGAAGGATTGTCTCATGTCATTCTCGTTATCCATGACAACAGCCTAACGCTAAGCAAGTTCGACTCGGCAACGTTCTCGACTCTATTCTACGCGAGCGACATAGCCAAATCGATCGCGCAGTGCGGCTTCTCAGAGGTGTACCTTGTAACTCGGTTTCGGGACTTCCCTCAACGGCGGTGCGTCCCGGCGAAGGCTCTCTTGTTCTTTCAGCTTATCTACGCGTACCTCCACGGCGCCAGAGTCTATCAAAATGAAGGAGGTGTGTCGGATGAGATTGTGTTCGGCAGTCTTCTCCCCTACCTCAGGCAACGCGGAGGATTCATGGCGACATTGAGTGAACACCCTAGCGGCCTGTCAGTAGACTCGGTCTCGGCAAAGGCGATCGTCAGCGAAGATTCAGGGCTCTCCCTCATCGTCGCTGACCCGGCAGGCGAGCCACTGTCGAAGGACCCCGAGCTGCATCTTCCCTCAGATCGGGATCTGGTCAGTCATTGTCTTCGCTACAGCACGGAGAACACGGTCGGTTTGTCGATCTCGTTCCTGGCTCACGGTGTGCTTGGGCAAACGAATCATCCCGACCTCATTGAGCCTGGTAGGGCGTAGTACTACTCTGACGCGAGACACGACGAACTTGCTTCGATGTCGCGGAGGTGTTCAGTCGCACAGCTCCATTGGCCTTCGTTCCGGAGTCTTGCAGAGTCATCGTCGAGCTCCAGGCGCATGCGCGTCTCGTGTTGTGCCGGCGAGTGATTGAACTGACCGCCAACGCCTGCGGTACAGTCTCTCATGCCAGCGCCAGTGTATCAGTCCTTGCCAGCCGAGCGATCTCGGCACCGCCCAGCCTTCAATGCTTGACACCTGCCATTTGGCGTCTCTATCATAGTCATATGGCAACTACGAGCACTGAGAAGAATACATCCACTGCCGGCACTGTTGAGCTGGTCACTCTAGCCGATTCACTCAAGTCGGTTGACGAGAGTCAGCGCCAGTGGATCCAGTTGCTGAACAGGCGCCTCTCACGGAAGAATGTCTGGGTCATAGACAAGACTGGCGATTCGTTCGGCCACTATGTATCCCTCATCGGAAACCTAATCGGGCGTGTCACAGTGACAGAGGAGCCTGTGTTCAGTCTCTTGCGCTCGACCATAAAGGCCGGGCTGCCAAGATCGGCCTTTGAGCGCGTCAAAGTCGCGATCGATACGTCCGCAAAAGAGCTATCAGAAGTCACGGAGATATCGGCGCGGACTGTTTCGCGTCGGGAACGGTTCAAGCCGGATGAATCTGACCGAATCTTCCGAGTGGCATCCGCATTTCAGAAAGCAGTAGAGGTCTTCGAAGACCTCGAGGCCGCCCGTCGATGGTTCTCCACTCCCAAGCGTGCGCTCGGTGGTCTTAGGCCAATTGAGTGTTGCGATACTGACACTGGGGCATCTGAAGTGGAGGACCTCCTATCTCGTATATCCGACGGGGTGTTCACCTGACCTGTCGGGCGTATCGAATTGTCAAGACGAGGAGAGTCGCCAACGCATTCGACGGCGAAGGTGCGTGGTTGCATGGCGGTCGGTGGAACAGCAAGGGTACGCGTGTCGTGTACGTCGCCGGCTCTCTCTCGCTGGCGATGCTTGAGATAATGGCGCACCTAGACGACTACCGAGTTCTGTCGAGCCTTTATTCCTACATCGCGGCGGACTTCCCGGACAACCTGCTTGTCAAATTGGAACAAGCCGACCTACCACGTGGGTGGGACTCGCAGGCACCGACCGTTGCGTCGATGAGCGTCGGTGACAATTGGGTAAACGAAGCACAATCAGCGGTACTTGGTGTTCCAAGCGTGGTGGTGCCGGGAGAGACAAACTACCTCATGAATCCTGCACACCCGGACTTTGATTCGGTGAGAATTGGTGATCACGTTCAGTTGCAGATTGATCCACGTCTCGAACGACCGTGAACACATTCGGCACCATACTCCGGGTTTTGTTGGCAGGGTTCTCCCTGCGCACAGCGCGCTACTTGCGATAGAAACTGAGAGTTACCATGACGGAAAACCTGCCATCGGAGGCCACTTCCGCGTGTTCTTCCCCCAAGACTGGCCTGAGATCGAGAAGTATTCGTTCAACTGGGCGGCGCTAAAGGCCGAACCGGACCGATTCCAGACGCACGACTTCAACGACGTAGACCGCCTCTCGTGTGTCGCAACATCTCGCCGACGCATCGCACTGACGACATAACGTGAACGTTTCGAGAAGCGCGGCGATCCGCATCGATATCGATCGGGGCTCCCCTACCCCTCCACCACGGTTGAACCGACCCCGCGGAGTTTCGTACACGTCGGTCTTGCACCTCCAGTGAGGCCTACTTTAGAAGAACGATCACTGCGTTGTAGACGCCCTCCGGATCAGGTACCGTTGTCGAATGAAGACGAGATCGCGGACGGTACGCGCCCTCGCGTCGGAGGACTCATACCCACTCCAACGGGCCGTTGGATATATCCCAGCAGGTTTCTCCCTCCTTATCACCTTTCTCAATCTCATAACGTTGACCAGGCACAACCGCCTTCTTGAAGCACTGTGGTCAGACTCCGTGGTCATTCTGCTAGCGTTTGCTCTCTTCTTCTGGCTAACGACGATTCGCGATTCGAGCTTCTGGAGAGTCGTTCAGATATCGACGTACGACCCCGCGGGTAGCTGGACCTTCATCGGATCCGGAACGGGCGATGCCACCGGCTCTATGTCACCATCTTCGCGGTCATCCTATTCGTTGAGTGCGCGAAGGATAACAAGTATCAAACTTAGCTCGCATTTGGATTCGCTCTACTCAGTGTTGCCCTGAAACTACTACTCTCTGATATTCCGCCAACCCTCGTACCGTTCGCGGGTGCCGCCGTGGCCGCACTCTATTTTTTGCGTCGTTGTCCTGTACGATCTCGTCCGCTACCGTCTGGTAAAGAACCGATAGTCTCACGCGGATCAACCTCAACATCTTGTGGACGAGAGAATCGCTGATTTGGAGGCGCAGACCGCGAAAGCCGTCCCGCGTAGACCATCACCGAGAGATGGTGTACCACGATGACATGCTGCCGATCGCTGACATGAATGCCATCAACTTGATGGTGAGAGATCTCGCGTCCTCCCTATCGTGGTATGCAGAGCACTTCGGTTTTTCCCGACGGTACGACGTTGAAGGAGGTGTACTGATCTCGGTCAACGGAGTCGAACTCATTCTGTCGCAGGCGCAAGATCCAAATGCGCCTCTTGCGGATCCAGAGCAGCAGCTCTGCATTCACACCATCGGCTTCGAGGTTGCTTCAGATGTCCTCGACAAAATCGGCTCGGAGTTTCCAGACCAATCGGACATCGTGTGGATCGATCAGAAGGAGTTTCGCAGTGCCATCGTTGAAGATCCGAACGGCTACTGCATCGAACTCTTCGCGAACAAGACCAATGTCTCGTAGAGCGAGCGAATGATATGGCGCGGTTCCACGACCGGAGAGGAGATGATCAGATCAAGTGTTCTGACATGCACGGTCCATCATCTACTCCGCGGGCATTGATCCTACGATCCGAAGCGGAAAAGCGTGAGCCAGAGCGAACGTGGGCTCGCCCGGATATAGAGTTCTTCTGTGCGGGTGCCTGTCATGTGCTCTGTGGAGTCTTCCTCCGGACAAACATCGGAAAGGAGTACGCCGCTCGAATGATCATCCCGGCAAAGGGGATGCGGGGTATTCACGTGTTCGCAAGCGATGGAGTTTCTGCTTTCGACGCGTACGGACTCGAGCCTCTGACGTCATTCCTGACCAACTACAAGCGCGCCGGCAGGGCCACGAGTCCGTCGTGGACCTACTCCATCAAGAATGTTCCCATCGACCCGTTGAGCCGAGAGTTCTGCGAACGATTCAATCATCGGCACCCAAACGACTTCCCGGGTGACGTCGTTTCTAGAGCCACGACGTTCTTGAAAGAACGAATACCGAAGATCGCGATCGATGTGGCGTGGGGTTGACCGAATATCCCGCACGAGCGATTACCGGATTGGCACAGAAAATGCCCATCCTGATCCACAGGTTCACGACCCGGGAAACGAGCTTCCCATGCACTCGAGTCTCCACTGTCAAACGATCTTCGTAGATTAGTGTTTCGTTAGTAAACGGCGTTCATCCCCGATGGGGCTGAGCCAATCTCACTGACTTCTAACAGGTTTCATACTCTGCGCTCACGATCCGTTCCGATTGTTTGCTCGTCGGGTAGAGCATGCCAATCCCGATGAAACCAAAATGCAGAGGAGTCTATTATGAGACGCACACACGTGTTGTCCGTATTGAGCATCATTCTTATTGGGTCTATCTCCGGCGTCGCTTTCGCGACCGGTGGCGCTGAAGCTGAAGATGGGCGTACCGTGGTCGACGTGATGATCGCGTCGGACACCAACATCTTTGATTGGTACGCCGATCATCTCAAACCGCTGTTTGAGGCGGCCAACCCGGAGTATGAGTTGAACTTGGTTCACACGGGAGCCGAGGGAGCAGGCGGCAACGGTCCGATCGCTGATCGAGCCTACGCGGCGCTTCAGACGGACAACGACCCTATTGTCTCCTTCTTCGAAACGTGGAATCCACTGGAGCCGATTGGCGCGCTTGACGACGGGCTTTGGCTGGAGATCACGAATGACAACGTGCCGAACATCTCGAATGCGATCGACGCGGTCATTGCAGGAAGCACTGGATTCGACATTCCATATCGCGGTTCGCAGGTCATTCTCGCGTACAACGCCGACCGGTTGCTGAACATCCTGATCGAGCGCGGAGAAGTACCTGCCGGAACCATCGAACTTCCGGCGCAATACGTCCCAAGCACCTTCCCTGAGCTGATGGATTGGATCAAGGAGTTTCCCGGCGAGTTCACCTATCCGCGCCCGGACACGACCGGTGCAGGTCGGAACTTCGTCACCCGTGCGATCCTTCAGGCGAACGACCTGAATCCGGATGTCTTCACGGTTGAGGCATTCGCCGAACGCTTTGGAACCGGCGAGCTCTCACGGGCCGATATCGACGCGATCAACGAAGAGTTCTACGCAGAAGCGTGGGAGATGTTGAACGAGATAGAGCCATTCCTCTTTGATGACGGCGCCTATCCTTCGGGCGCGGCCTCAGTGACTCGTCTGCTCACCGATGAGGTCATCACGATGACGACGATCTGGTCCGATCAGGCACTTCAGGCTCGTGGGCTTGGGTTGCTGCCGCCGAACACTCGTTTCATTCAGCTTGACGATCTGCCGATGGTTGGTGGCTACGCCTCCTCCACGATCCCAGCCAATGCGACGAATCTCGACGGAGCGTTGGCGCTTGCCAACTTCCTGTTGAGCTCGGAAGCGCAGGAGTCGGTCGTGCGTGTGATCGGGGGGTTCCCGGCAGTCAGCTGGGACACGTTGCCGTCCGAGCTTCAGGAGGACTTCAACGACGTCATCACTGACGACGTGCCGTCGTTTGCGGGAGTCTGGGGTCCCGCGGTGATCGAAGGGTGGTACAGCACAGTAGCCCCGGAAATCGAGCGGTAGGAACTGGGCAACGGCGGCGCAATAGCGCCGCCATCCCCCTGCACACCATGGCTCAATTGACACATTCAACCGGCCCGGCGCGTTCACGCTTTGCTCGGGTCGTGCCGTACTTACTTGTTGCGCCGCCGCTGATCGTTATGACGCTGCTGATCATCTATCCGGCCGCACTCTCCGTTTTTGATACGATTACCTCTACGTCAGCAGAGGGCTCAACACGACTAACACTCGAAAACTATGTCACGTTCT
>JANQQY010000561.1 GCA_028284845.1 Spirochaetales bacterium | reverse complement strand
TGCATCTGCGTCGCACCCAGGGCGTCAAGGCAGTGGTGCCACGGGAGACGAGCTCCAAACATCGGCTCACGGTCGGTGTCGTACATCTGCCAGACGCTTGAGTGGCCATACGTTACGCCACAGCCTCCGGCAAAGACGCTCCGGTAGACCCGGCGCCGGACGTCGTACGGGGTGAACCCTCCGTTGCCGGGACCAAGAGATATGTCGATCTCCTCGTAGCACGGCTCGGAATCAAGGGTCGGCTTCGCGGGTGTACGCACCCAATCGGAGTAGATCCAATCGTGGATCCGGGTCTCAAGATCGCTGTGGGACGACTGCCACGTGTTGAGGTCGAGCCAATCGTCGTCATGAAACTCGCGAGACGAACCGCGATCGCCCTTGGGATGATAGGTCATCAGCTGCGTCGCATGCGCACGCACACCGCGCGCTAACGCGCGCCATACAGGCCGGTAATCCACGCCGTCCTGTATCTCGGCTCGGTCTCCACCAATCATCCATATGAGATTGTCATGACGGGCAAACCGTCTGCCCACATACTCTCCGTACTCCTGGATAGATGTCTCGGTGAAGATCTGTGGACCCGTGCCGCTTGCCTGGTTCACCTTGTCACCCCAGGTCGGCAGCAGACAGAGGTAGAGGCCGGCCCGCTCGGCCATCTCAATGACGCGGTCGATCCAATCGAAATAGGCCTCGTTCGGACGCAGCGATTCAAGGTCGGTGAACGGCAGCTCGCCCAATGCGCTTGGCGTACGGAGACCATCTCGCTCGGCGAGAGCAACGGCTTGAATCACGGTGAACCCCTGGTGAGCTCGTTTCGTGAAGTACATCTCAACCTGATCCGGCGTACAGCGATGGATGAGATCCCAGGCGGTATCGCCCAGCCAGAAGAACGGATCACCGCTTGCGGTGACAAGGAAGTGCCCGTTGTCGCTTGGGCGAATTCGTTCCATCGGGCGAGCTTAGCACGGCTCCACGCTTGCGCCGAGAGTTGAGTTCTTCTATCTTTACGACCGCAAGGAAATCCTAATGAAAATGATGTACGGCATGCTCACCGCGCTGGCTCCGGCCGCGATCTTCTCGGTCTTCGCATTCGGGTGGGATGCCCTTATTCGCATCGTGGTCGGGGTCTCGACCGCGATCGTGGCAGAGTTCCTCTATCAGAAGATAGCCGGCCGCAAGGTGACCGCGACGGACGGCAGCGCGATGGTGACGGGGCTGTTGCTCTCAATGGCCGTCTCCGTCTCAACCCCGGTCTACGCCGTGGCCGCCTCGGTCGCATTCGGGATCGTAGCCGGCAAGCAACTCCTGGGCGGGCTTGGGAAGAACCTCTTTAACCCGGCGATGTTCGGGAGGCTCTTCTACCTCTTTGTCTTCCCGGACTCGATCCTTCCCTGGCGCCCACCGTTCGACGTGACCACATCGGCGACGCCCCTCGAGTTGCTCCGCGAGACCGGTCAAACAAACGGTTACTCCATTCTCGATATGTTTTTGGGGCGAATCCCGGGGTCAATCGGCGAGATCTCGTCGATCGCCCTCATTCTTGGTTTCTCCTACCTCGTGATCCGCAAGTTCGTACGGTGGCGAATCCCGGCTGCGGCCTTCTCAGTCGTCCTCATTCTCGCAGTGATCGCCGGTCAGAACCCTCTCTATCACTTCTTCGCGGGAAGCCTGATGCTCGGAGCCTGCTTCATGGCCACCGATCCCATGACCTCGCCCCGCTTCGAGAAGGGGCAACTGATTCTAGGGGCAGGTGTAGGCTTGATCATCATGAGTATGCGCTGGTGGGGCTGGCAGACACCGGGCGTCTACGTCTTCACCGAGGGGACCACCTTCGCCGTGCTGACGATGAATCTCTTTGTGCCGTGGTTCAATCGGCTGTTCAAGCCGGTCAAGAAGGCCGCGCCAAAGCCGGCGTGATCCGCATCTGCTGAGACAAGGGAGACCATGATGTTTGACAATTCGTTCGTTCGATTCCTTTCAGTTGCTGTGGTGATGTTTGCCGTTGGATACATCCGCTACGGAGTTGGACTTGCCCGCCTGAAGAGGGAGGGAGAAGTGGAAGAGAAGGCCAGGACCGCGATGGCCACGACCGCAAAGAAGTGGTCGCTCGTGGCCGCCTTCCTTTACATGGTGGGGATGGTGAGTGTGGCGGGGCTCTTTCTGTAGGGGGCCTCATCCGCGAAGAGCGGTAGCGAATAGCTACCTCACTGTGATCGTCAGGTAGACCGTCATCAGTGAGAAGAGCCCAAAGACGCCAAGAGAGAGATCCATCAATCTCACACGGACCGCACGAAGCCGATCAAAGAGCTTTGTCCGCTTGATGACAAGGAAGTAGATTGCGGCACCAACCGCGACCGTCGCTCCAAAGGTCAGGAATTTGCGGAGGTAGTAGGCGCCTGCAACGGAGGGTGCGACCGGGAAGATGAGCGGCAGGATCTGTGCCGCGGCTACCCCTCCTGCAAGACAGGCAAGGCCGATCACGACCGCTATTGTCCGCGTAAACGCATCCGGTTGGGCCGAGTGAACCACCTGTGGCACCGGATCTCGATCGCCCTGCCCGGCAGCACTCGCATCCTCGACCTCGGCAGTGGCGAGGCTCTCGTCTACGACAACGGGCACCGATCCTTCTTCGGGCTCGCTCTCTCCCAAAGCAGCCACCGCCTGATGCTCGGGCGCGGTGCTCCGTCCGAACAGCATCGTGGAGAACTTCACAAATGAGATCGCAGTGCCCAAGTTGATGAGTAACACGAGATACTCGCCGATTGGTGCCGTCCACCCCGACTGAATCAGGTATTTGCTGACACTTCCGTTGAAGTAGGGTGCACCGGTAATGCCAAGCACGCCCGCAAACATGGCGATTCCGATAAAAGGCATTCGGCGAAAGACGCCGCGGATCTCGTAGACGCTCCGAGTCTCGTAGACGTGAATCACAAGACCGGCAGTGAGGAAGAGCAACCCCTTGAACAGGGCGTGATTGACCATGTGATAGAGCGCACCCCACCACGCCGTCTCCGTCCCAGCGCTCAGCCCCACCATGATCAATCCCAGCTGCGAGACGGTATGGTAGGCAAGGATCAGCTTGACGTCGCGTTGTGCGATCGCAAAGAGGAATCCACTCACCGCGGTAATCACGCCCAGCACGAGGAAGAGCGCGTCGGTGCCAAGGGCTTCGGCAAAGACCGACTGGTAGCGAATAAAGAGAAAGACACCCGCCTTGACTTGAAGACCTGAGAGGACGGCGGAAACGATAGATGGGGCGCTGGGCGCACCGTGGGCCGGCGGCAACCAGCCGTATCCCAGCACCACCGCCGCCTTCACGCCAATCCCGGTCATGACAAATGCGTACGGGAGAATCGCGGAACGCAGATTCGACTGCTGCGCAACAAGCGCCGCGATCTGGTCAAGGTCAAGCGTGCCGTAGGTCCTGTAGACGAATCCAATGCCCAGGAGCACAAAGGTCATTCCGGCGAGGTTCACCGTCATGTAGATCATGCCGTTGTAGATCGCCTGCTTGTCGCGCTTGTACATGATGAGAATCGCGACGACAAGCGTGGAGAGCTCCAAGAGCACGTACATGTTAAAGAGGTCACCGGACAGAAAGATTCCGATCAGCAGGCCCTGAAGGATTCCAAGCAGAAAGAGGAAGAGCCTGTTCATGTACTTCTTGTGAAAGTTGAAGAGCTGGAGCATCAGAAAGAACCAGCCGGTGAGCGCTATAAACGGCGCAGAGATCGAGTCCAGTTTCAGAGCGATCCCAACGCCACGCGTCAGCCCGCCAAGCACCGTGATTGTGGGCCCGCCTGAGACGACAGAAACAAGGAATGATGTGACGATCGCCACCTGGGCGAGTTGGAAGAGGAGTTGTACGTAGTAGAAAAACCGACGTGCGGAGAAGTACCCACCGGCTGCGACGAGAACCGGAATGAGGACTGGCAGCCAGAGCGGTAGCGTCACAGCCTACCCAGTGAAGACCTCGAACAGTTCTTCGTTCGTTGCAGCCTTGAGCACACGCTTGCGAACGCTCTTCTCCTTCAATAGGCGGGCGATCTCTGCAAGAAAGCGAACGTGGGGACCGGTGCCGTCAACAGGACTCAGCGTCATCACAAAGATCCGCGCCGGCTTACGATCGAGACACTCAAACTCAATTGGCTTCTTGCTCACACCAACACATGCAACCAGCTGATCAACGGAGCCCGACTTTGCGTGAGGGATCGCGATTCCGTTCTCCATTCCCGTGCTTGTTTCGTTTTCGTGGGAGAGAACGTCTGAGAGTGCAAGCTCACGATCCTTGATCGCACCGGACCGTTCAATAAGGGTGATAAGTGACTCGATAATCGACTTCTTGCTATCGCCTTGTAAGTCGATCGTCACCAGGTCGGGAGAGAGCACATCTCGAAGCATGGCCAAACTATAGAAATGCCATCCATCCTGGTCAAGAAAGCGCCGGTTCGACGACGCAAGACGAATCGTAGGTATAATAGGCCAATGGTCTCCAAAATCGCCTGGTACGGCAGATTCATGGCTCTGATGGTCGCGGTATGGGTGGTGTTCAGTGAGAACTTCTCTCTGCAGACCATCCTGATTGGGGCGGTGGCGAGCGTTGTGGCGCTCGTACTCACCAATCGGTTGATCCTGAAGAGCGATTACGCTGCGCTCTATCACGTCCGGTTCGTGCCTGCCCTCTGGTACGCTGTGCGACTGGTCGTGGCGATCTACGTAGCCGGCTTTCAGGCATTGGCGAGAATGCTGAGCGGGAAGATCAACGTGGGAATCGTCGATATCACCACCGAGCTCGAGGATCCCTTTGCCGTCTCGCTTCTCGCGAACTCGATCACACTGACCCCCGGTACGGTTACGCTCGTTCAGAGCGGCTCGTCGCTTCGTGTCATCTGGCTCGACTGCACGACGAATGATCCGGAGATCGCGGGACCCATCGTCAAGGGACCATTCGAACGTTTACTCCAGGCGGCACTGCGATGAACTTCCTTGAGATCTCTCTTCTCATTCTGGCGGGACTTTCCTTCGGCGGCCTTGTTCGCATCCTTGCCGGCCCCACCGTGTGGGACAGGCTCCTGGGCATGAGCCTCATCAGTAGCAAGGTCATCGTCGCGATTGCAATCGTGGCGGTGCTGCTCGACCGGTCGTTCCTCATGGATGTCGCGATCATCTACAGCCTTCTCGGCTTTATCTCGAGCGTCCTCATCGCCCGATTCATCGAGCGCAAGGGGGAGGCGTGAGCACGCTGATTGGTCAGGCGCTGATCGTGATAGGCCTTCTGTTTGTGGCAACCGGCGTATACAGCGTCCTCGTCTACAAGGAGTTCTACTCGCGAGTTGTCATCACCGCGAAGGTGGACACCGTGGGGTTCATCACGATCATGTTTGGATTGATTGTCCTTGAAGGGTTCAGCTTCGTCTCTGCGAAACTCCTGCTCATCCTCGTCTTTGAGATGCTTACGTCGCCGGTCTCGACACACGCCATTGCGCACTCCGCCTATACCTCAGGGTACCGCATCGAACGGGAATCGGACGGGCAACTGACCCAGGAGGCGCAGGAGTGATTGGTGGAATCGGCCTCGACTCGATCCTTCTGCTGATGACCGTGTTGATTGCGATCGTGGCGGTCTGGACGAAGATCCTTCGCCATGCGGTCATTCTGCTCGGGATCTTCTCGTTCATCTGCTCGTTTCTCTACCTCTATTACGGCGCCCCGGACGTCGCGATCGCGGAAGCCGTAATCGGAAGTGGACTCGTAATGCTCCTCTACCTGACCGCGATCAAACGCTACCGGACCTACAGTATCATCGTCTCGGTGGAAAACGAGGATCGACTCGAGGATGCCACGATGCAGGAGTTCGCCGGGTCGAGCCAGGGGCAACTCCTGAGTGAGATCGAACGTTTCTGCCTCTCCCGTGAGCTTGAACCTGAGATTGTCTACTCCCGGGAGTCGGTGGCGAAGATCGCAGAGGACGGGAGATTCGACTTGATTGTGCATCCGG
This sequence comes from Spirochaetales bacterium, assembly GCA_028284845.1. Classification (GTDB taxonomy): domain Bacteria; phylum Spirochaetota; class Spirochaetia; order DSM-27196; family SLST01; genus SLST01. The sequence goes on along the minus strand of JANQQY010000561.1, from coordinate 2,653 downwards.
AGGAGAGTCGGTTCACCGTCTACGGTCGCGAGGACAACTACCTGGTTGATGAGCTCGAGATGCTCCTGATCCTTCACTCGACCGACACAGACACCGAGTTCGTCCGCATAGGAGCAGAATCATGATTCGCTCGATCGCTGTCGTGATCTTTGTGGCGTTGCTCTGCGGAACGGTGCTCTGGCTCTCAAACACCGAAGGCGACCCGGTAACACCGGTTGCTGCCGGAGACGATATCATCGACGTCCCAGGGTACGTTCTCCAGAACTTCGAGGAACAGACCGGCGCCCGGAATGCCGTTGCGGCCATCTACCTGAACTATCGGGTCTATGACACGCTCTTCGAGGCATTGCTCCTCCTGATCGCGATCGTCGGCATCATCCACTTCTTCAGGATTGGCATCCGGTCGGAGCCACGGACAATCACGCATCAAAGGCGGACGCAAGCAGGAGCTACCGAGCAGAGTGATATCATCTCGCGCATAACCGGCTTCCTCTACCCTGTGGTGATCCTCTTTGGCTTCTACGTCATTGCGAACGGTCACAACACTCCCGGCGGCGGATTTCAGGGCGGGGCGATCCTTGCCACCCTTTTTATTGGTCGGTTCATCGTGAACCCAATCAACGACGTCAACGCGTCGCTGCTCCACGATGTGGAGCAGGCACTCTTTGTCCTGATTCTGCTGGTACCGGTTGTCTTCCTCTTCTACGAGTTCAGCGGTCAGTTCCCGGCGCTCAATGAGCCGTTCCTGATTCTCATGAACGTCTTGATCGGCATCAAAGTCTGTCTTGGACTCACCATCGTGGTCTTCCGATTCGGATTCGACGAGGAGAACGTTTGATGAACGTTGGAGAGATTCTTTCGGCGCAGAACATCAGCGTTGTGCTCTTTTTTGTCGGTCTTCTGGGGCTTCTGACTCAGAAGAACATCGTGCGCACGATCATTTCAGTGAATGTCATGGACGTTGGGGCGATCCTCTTTCTGATCACCGTGAACTACATCCCCGGATCGGTGCCGCCGGTATCTCCACCGGAAGGCGTGCCGGTCGCAGACCCACTCCCTCAGGCGCTCATGATCACGGCGATCGTCATCGGCATCGCAGTCTCCGCGGTGAGTCTCGCCATGTTCATCACGCTCTTTCGCCGTTATGGGAGCGCTGACTGGGAAACGGTGCTGAAGCGAGTACGCGAGCGATGAGCCTCTGGCTTCCCGTACTCCTGCCAATCGCAGTCGCGTCGATTGGGTACTTTCTCAAGCCGCGCGCCTACCGGCTCCTCGTGCTCTCCGGACAGATCGCACAGGTTGCGATTGTGACGGCCATCTTTGCCTCCGTCAGGAGCGCGGGCACCATCCGAACCGTCACCGGCTCGTGGCCGGCAGGCGTCGGCATTGCCCTTGAGGCAGATCTCCTCTCCTCAACGCTCATGATGCTTGCTGCTTGGCTCTTCCTCCTGCTGCTGCTCTACAACACGCGCAAGCAGTACATGAACAATCTCTTCCAGTTCCTCTTTGTGATCCTGCAGTCGCTTATGATCGGTCTCTTTCTCTCAGGCGACTTATTCAACATCTACGTCCTGCTCGAACTGACAACGCTCGTCGTTGGCGTCCTCATCATGTTTAAGCGCGACAAACAGACGCTCTATGACGGCATGCTCTACCTGATGATGAACCTTGCGAGCATGACGTTCATGCTGCTTGGCATTGGATTCGTCTACCGTCAGTTCGGGACGCTCGATCTCGTTCAACTCGCGGCCCGCATACCGCGTGCGGCAGACTCACGATCGCTCATCCTCCCGTTCTCACTCGTCATAACGGGGCTCGGGATGAAGGGTGCACTTATTCTCCTCTTCTCGTGGCTCCCGGCGGCGCATGGAGCACCGAGTGCTCCCTCGGTCGTGTCAGCCGCGCTCTCCGGCGTCCAAGTCAAGGCGGGAGTCTACCTCCTCGCTCGATGGCTTGGGATCTTCGCCGACTCGATTCCCGTGGAAGAGTTCTTCCTTGCAATCGGCTTTCTGACCGCGATCACCGGAGTGATTCTCGCCGCCAATCAACCAACGCTCAAACTGGTGCTCGCCTACTCCACGGTCTCCCAGGTGGGCCTCATTCTGATCGGCTTGGTATCCGGTACAGCCTCGGCCTACTGGGGTTCCGTGCTCCACATCGTGACACACGGCGTCGCAAAGACCGTTCTCTTCCTCACTGCGGGCGTGGTAATCCACGCGTACGGCACGAAGCAGATCAGCAGCATCCGCGGCGTACTCCGGAAGATGCCGGGCGTTGGACTCGCCATGGCGATGGGCATCCTCGCGATCATAGGCGCGCCGGTATTCAGCGGCGGCGTCAGCAAGTACTTGATTCAGGGTTCTCTCAGATTTGATCCCGTCTACCTAGGGATGCTCGTCATCAACCTTGGTACGACGGTCACCTTCCTCAGATTCGGGCGCGTGCTCTTTGGGCCGGTACCCGAGTCAGCCCTTAACGAGGGTCAGCCGGACGCCTTCACGACGAGTGTGACAGTGATGCTTGCCGCGGCGTGCCTGCTCATCGGCGTATTTGCCGAGTGGGTGATTTCAGTCTCGTTCGGCGTGAGCCTCGACGTCTCTGCGGCGATCGCGCCGTCAAAGCTGCTCGTGTTCGCTGCAACGGTCGGAGTGGG
>JANQQY010000537.1 GCA_028284845.1 Spirochaetales bacterium | reverse complement strand
CTACAAGCTCGACGAGGAGACCATTTCCGGGTACATCAGCCAGAATGAGCAGGCGGCGGGGCTGCGCAGGGAGGAGTAGAATGAGCACGAACCAATCTCTCAAGGAGAGAATCAGCGCCGGCGCCGCGCTGATCGACGACTGGCTCTCGTACCAATGCTACATCAAGGAGCTCCCCGGCTTCTCCGTAGGAGTCTTCGCGGAAGACGAGACCGTGTTTGCCAAGAGCTATGGATACGCGGACGTTGAGAACCGTCTCCCTGCGAGCCCTTCCACCATGTACCGAATCGCCTCGCATTCGAAGCTCTTCACGGCGACGGCCATCATGCTCCTCTACAGCCGAGACCAACTCTCCCTGGACGACCGAGTGTCGAAGTACTTGCCGTGGTTCACATCGGATACTGACGAGAACATCCGGCACATCCGCATCCGCCAGCTCCTCACGCACTCGAGCGGAATGGTCCGAGACGGCGAGACCGCGCATTGGCTTACCTTCGACTTCCCGGACGCGGGCAGGCTTCGCGAGCAGGTGAAGGCCGGATCCGCGACCACGTTCGAGTCAAGTGAGCATCTCAAGTACTCCAACTTCGCCTACTCGATTGCCGGGATGATCATTGAGGCGATCAGCGGCATGCCGTACCAGGCCTTTGTGCAACGGGAGATCCTCGATCCGCTGGAGATGAGAGACACCCGATCCGACTACCAGCCTGAAGACGAGGCGGCTCATGCGGTTGGCTACGGCCCACGGTTTCCCGGGGAGAGACGCGAGCGCCTCCCGCATATAGAGGCGAAGGGTATGGCCTCCGCCACGGGATTCAGCAGCACGGCTGCGGATCTGATCCGCTTCTACCGAGCGCATCTGTTTGGCAACGACGAGCTGCTTCCGGATCGTGATAAACGGGAGATGCAGCGCCTTCAGTATCAGGATCGCACGGTCAACTGGGGCATCGGCTTCCGGCGCACCTCGTATGACGGCGTAGAAGTGGCGGGTCACGGAGGAGGATACCCCGGATTCATCACGCTCTCCGGAATCGACCAGACACGCAAGCTGATCGTGGTCGTACTCACGAACGCGACGGACGGTCCGGCAATGCCGCTCCTCTCAGGGCTCATAGGAATGATCAAGACCCTCGAGGAGAAATGGGATTCGCTCACGCCACAAGAGTCGATTGCGCCGGAGCAGATTCGACCACTCACCGGATTCTATCGCGACCCGTGGGGAGTAGATCTCTACGGTGTGGTTCGCGGTAGACTCGTGACAATCCCCCCTGGCTCTCCGAGCCCTTCGGAGTCGATGCAGATCTTTGACCATGTGAAAGGAACAAGCTTCCGCCATCCCACTGTTTTACAGCTCGGGTCGATGGGTGAGGAGCTGGTCTTTGAAGCGTCTGAGAGGGATGGCGAGTTCGACATTGTCCACGGTGGTGAACGGACCAGGCGTTGGCGATGGTGATCGCGCGCGTGCTACGCTCTTCGCCATGAGTCGAAGCGTCGGCCCCACTACCCCACCCTTCCTGCTTCCCATGGAGGTCCGCGATCACGAGTGCGACATGGAAGCGATCGTCAACAACTCGGTCTACATGAACTACCTGGAGCACGCCCGACACCGCTACTTCCGAACTCTCGGCGTCTCATTCGCCGATCTCACGGCCTCCGGCGTCCACCCAATCGTCGTCCGCGCTGAGATCGATTATCGGCGCCCTCTCAGGAGCGGCGATCACTTTGTCGTCTCCGTTCAGATGGAGCGTGTGACAAAGCTGCGATTCGCATTTGTCCAGGAGATTCGGCTCTGGGAGGAGCAGGGAGCAAAGACCGACGATGAGCTCGCCGCGCATGCTGCGCGCCTTACGGCAGACGAGTTCAACTCATTTCTCCTTGCCGTTGAGGCGCGAATCACCGCGACGGCGATTACTGCGACCGGGCGTCCGCTGCCCCTGGAGAAGTGGGGAGATCACGCACAGATGCTCGCAGCTGCTATTGGGCCGCCGGCGGGGAACTAGATCCCGAAGGAGGGCCGGCCTGATGAGCGTACGCCCGGATCATCATCCCGGAAGCCCGCCGCATGCCCAACTTCTCGTAGAACGACTGCAGATTCTCGTCGCAAAGCAGATCGACCATGTAGCAGCCGTCAAGCCGCCCGAGCATTCGCCGGACAAGCTCCGACCCGATGCCATGCCCACGGTGGCCGGGTAACACTTCAAGCAGTGGGATGTACGCGCTCAGAACGCCATCACTGAGCGCCGTGATAAACCCGACTACCGAGCCCAAGCTCTCGTCGATCGCGACCAGGGCGTGGGTGCTCTGGTGGAGCAGTCTAAGGTGAGTCGCCGGCGAGGGAGGCTGGGCCCAACCCACGAAGAAGCCGTGGAGATGTGCTGCGGAGATTCGATCAAGGTCGTCTGTATAGCGAATGTCCATGGGGCATAGGGCCTACTGCTCGTTGGGTTGGTCCCGGTTCGTGGACTCCTCTTTGGCCCGCAATCGAATCACCTCCAGCCCAATACCAAACGCGATCACCGCGTACATCCCGAGCGGGATGATCGTGACACGGACAATGTCTCCAAGCGCCTCGGGCGTCAGAATAATCGCTGCGGATACGTCAAGGATGAGTCCGGCGAGGAGAAGAAAGACAAGGACCTTGAAACTCGCGATTGCCCCCTGCACGAGGAGCAGGCACAGCGCGACCCCGTAGACCAGAGAGCCAAAAACAAAGGGCGGATCCGCAAAGAACGACATCATCAGTCCAAGAACCGCAAGGATGATTCCCTGGGTCATCGCCATCCAGCGACGGGGCGTCGCGACGAACGTGAACCATAGATTCGCGGCCGCGAAGATGACTGAGATGGAGATTGCCGAGAGGTGGACGAAGTCGAGCGGGATAAAGAGCGCTTCAGAGAGAGTGGCAGCCGTTGCGATCAGCCCCACGGACCCAAACACGGCACTGACGGCCCTGAAGCCGGCGGGGACCTTCCACTCTCTTGTTCTTTGTGATGCAGCAATCGTGGGACGACTCATCTGGTTCACGAGTCTATCACCAACGGTTGTTGTGCGAAACAGAAATTGACATTTGCGTAGTTCTTGATGCGCGCTCACTTCAGGACCGCGACCCAATGATCCTCCGAAGGGGCAATCACTGTTACGAACCCGCCGTCCGGCACACAAGGAGGCGATTCTTTGGACTTCGGGTCCTCCGGGTCGTCAACCCAAGCCGCCCGCTCCAGATCGAGCCAGTAAACCCGAACGGATCGGTCCAGGCGGACGGAAACGGTTCCGCCGCGCGGCAGGTAGATGACGATAGCTGACTCGGAAACCGCACAATAGGAGTGATCCGGCTTCCGGTTCCCGAAGCATGAGAAGTCCGAGTCGGGACGAAGTTCCCATGGCGGCACAACGTCAAAGAGACAGCGGGCCGCGGCAATCTGGGTGCGCGAGATTGTGCTGAGCCCGAGTCCGGACGGTGGGCGATGGAAGCGGAGCGCGGCGGCACCGCCCAGCAGGCCGCGCCAGAAACGTCCTATAGCCTCATCGTTGGAGTGACCGAACTTGTTGCCGTCGGCACCATAGATCTTCACCATGTTCAGCGGACGTGGCTCCTTGGCCACCGCGTGCCAGCGGCTCTGCAGATGTGACCAGTGAAGGTCACCGTCGTTATGGTTGTTCTGCGAGACATCTGCAAATCGGTAGAGCTGAGGATTCCCAAAGGTCCGGTCGTGCACGGGGTCGCTAAGGTCCCAAGGATCCCACATCTCAGTCACCATCGCGTGGGGAAGCCGAGCGATGATCTGCTTCGCCCAGTACTCGCTCCATTCGGGAGCACCGCTCGTCTCATTGTCAACGCAGTAGAGTACGTGATCGTAGCTGCCTGTTCGCTGAATGAGCTCCTCAAGAAAGAGCATCTGGAATCGGAGGACGGGTGCCATATCGTTCAGGGCGGGCACGCTGTAAAAAAAGGGCTGCTGGTTGCGCCCAGGGTGCTCCGGATACGCCGTGGCAAGTCCTGTCTCTTCCTCAGTGTAGTTCACGTTGTTGACGGGATTCCATGAGCTGGATTGCCACGGATCTCGCGAAAAGTCGAATCTGTCCCAGAGTTCTATCTGAACGATGATGCCGTACTCGTGGGTGAGCTCAAGGAAGCGCTCCATACGGTGCCAATACTCACTCCCGGGGGTATCCAGATCGAAGAGGCCGGTCTCTTCGTCTTTTTCATGCGGCCAGACATCGCCAGGGTCTCTGCTCGACATGGTGCACCGTACGTAGTTGCCGCCGGCAGCAGCAAGATCGCGAAGATGGGAGTCGATCGTGGGGATCTGAAAGAGATTGTCCTCCTTCGTTCCACCTAAGGGGAAGACCGGCCGGCCACGAAACTGCCAGTAGCGTGGATTCGATTCGTAGGGCCTGATGGCGCCGCTCATTCACACGTCTCGCGCGACCGACACTCGGCAGGCGAAAGGCGAGCCCGCGTCGAGGAGAGCCCACCGAAACGGGCGCGTAAGTTGGACACCGTACGTTGCTGTCTGCGCATGAGTGACTCTCCGGCAAAGATTGACTCAGTGATCCCGGTTCGGCAACATGCCGTCACGCGTTCCGCCCAGGCGGATACGCGCGAGAGTTCGGGTTCCTCCGTCACTACACCGACTTCCGGCGTATGATCGATGCAGAGAAGCCCGACGCCATCGTGGCCATCACGCCATTGGAGTTGACCCTTGATATTGGGAGAGAGCTTCTCTCGCTTGGCATACCAGTGCTCCTTGAGAAGCCGCCGGGACGAACCGTAGGGGAGGCTATCGAGTTGAGTCGAGCAGCCGAGAGCTACGGCACACCGCACATGGTATCCCTCAACCGACGCTTCAACCCTGCCGTTGTCGGCGCCCGAGAGTGGCTTCGCGGCCGGAGCGAGGCGGAAGCACTCCAGATCACCGGGAGGATGCTTCGCGTGTCGCGGCTTGAGGACTATTTCATTTCCGGAACGGCCATTCACCTCGTCGACACGATACTCTCCTTCATGGACGGCGTAACGCAGGTCTACTCGGAGAGGTGGCAGACCAAGGCTGGAGGCAGAAGCGCCTCGGCGCAGCTATGTGGGTCCAAGACGAAGGCGCTCCTTCTGATCGCTCCGGATTCCGGTGCAGTCGTCGAACCCTGTAAAATCGTCGGGGATGACTTCTGCATCGAGATCGACGTACTCGGTTCGACACTCTCCATCATGCAGTCGGGATCATTGACACTCGAACGCCGGTTCGACGATCAACCTCCATTCGTGATGGACGGATCCTACGCGGAGATTCTCTCATTCATACACTCAGTCGAAAACGGAGACCGGCTCTCGCCAACCCTTCAGGAGGCACTCCTGTCCATGCGGACTGTCGACGCGATTGAGCGCGGCGCCATGGGCGACATCTCGTGGCGGACCTGACAACGGCGTTCTACCCAACGCGGTACGTTTCCCACGCATGTTGCGTTGGTGTCGTTGAGCAGCCGGGTTGCTCCGGGCGGACGAACATCCCGTCCACGACAATTGCCGGCTCCGCAAAATGCTCTGCAATCCACGGGATGTACTCGAGCATCGTATGGTTGGGCAGGGCGTAGGCGACATGCACGTGAACCTGGCTCATCTCGCCTGCGTGTGCAGCGACCGGTAGCCCTGCCGAGCGTGCGTGCTCGGCTGCCTGGACAAGGCCGGTGACGCCTCCAATGCGCGTGACATCAGGCTGAGCAAAGTGGAGTGCACCGCGCGCAACAAACTCGGCCAACGCCTGCGGTGTGTACATCTGCTCACCGAGGGCAATTGGCAACTGTGTCGTGCTAGCAAGTTGTTCGTGGGCCTGTACGTTGTCGTACCAGAGCGGCTCTTCGATCCAGAGGAGATCGAGGCCGTTGGTCTCGCGAGCAAAGCGCTGCGCAGTAGGCAGATCCCACTTTCCGTTCGCGTCGGTTGCGAGTGCGTGGTTCGGACCAAGTTCCTTTCGCACCCGCTCACATCGTTCGATATCGGTCCGCAGCTCTGCCGCTCCAACCTTTATCTTGACCGCCGTGAAGCCGGATTCGATCGCGCCGCGCACATTATCGACAAGGGTGTCGGCAGGAAAGCTAAGCCATCCAACGTCTGTGTTGTAAGCAGTCACACGCTCTCGCACCGGACCGCCGAGTACTTGCCAGAGAGGCTGTCCGAGACGCTTGCAG
>JANQQY010000526.1 GCA_028284845.1 Spirochaetales bacterium | reverse complement strand
GTCCGGCACAAGGAGCACGTCATTGAAGGAGTGCAGTTCCATCCTGAGAGCATTGCTAGCGAGGCCGGCAAACAGTTGCTCCGAAACTTTCTCACCTATCGCCGGGAGCCCTTCATGGCAAAGGCCGTCCTCACGAACATCATTGCCGGTGAGACCCTCAGCCGAGAGGTCGCCGCGAGCTTCATGGAGGAACTCACGGACGGGAATCTCACCCCCGCCCAGATCGCCGGATTCCTCGTAGGTATCGCGGCGCGTGGCCCTCGACCCGAAGAGATCGCCGGCTGTGCGAGCGTTTTGCAGCGCAAACGCGTGCCGGTCTCGCTCAATCGGGACGTGCTCGACACATGTGGCACCGGCGGGGATGGGCTTGGGACGTTCAACATCAGTTCACTCGCCGCTCTCTCCGCCGCCGCCTGCGGAGCGACGGTTGCGAAACACGGAAACAGAGCTGTTAGTTCCAAGAGCGGCAGTGCAGACTTCTATCGCGAGTTGGGGATCGCGATCGACCTCCCTCCTGCGTCTTCCGAGCGATTGATCGACGAGACCGGATTTGGTTTCCTCTTTGCGCCCATCTATCACGGCGCCATGCGCCACGCCGCGATTCCGCGGCGCGAGCTTGGCGTCAAGACGATCATGAACCTTTTGGGCCCACTGGTGAATCCGGCCGGAGCCGCCTATCAGCTGATTGGTGTGTACGCAGCGCCATACGTGCGAATCGTTGCCGAGGCGGCACGGATGCTTGGGATTCGCAGGGTCATGGTCGTTCACGGTTCAGACGGGATCGATGAGCTGTCCGTCTCTGCGCCATCAGCATCGATCACCATTGGAGAGGACGGCGAGATTCGCGAAGAGACAATCGATCCTGCTTCGTTGGGTATCTCCGGGCATCGCCTTGAGGACCTGGCCGGCGGATCCGCCGCGACCAATGCAGATATCGCGCGAAAGCTGCTCGACGGGAACGGGCCGCCGGCCATTCTCGACTCTGTTTCTCTGAACGCCGGCGCGGCGCTCTCGCTCTATGGGGTGGCACCCTCCCTAAAGCAAGGGTATGCCACAGTCAAAGCCGCCTTCGCAGATGGAACGATCAAGCGTTTTGTGCAGCGTGTTGTTGACCGTTCGCAGGAACTCGCAGCGGAGGCGAGTGAGTGAACGTCCGCGACCGGATCGTTGAGCAGCGTGTTGCGCGTATACGCGAAGAGGGTTCGGCGCTTGGGGTTGAAGTGCCGGACACGCGAGTCTCGCCGCTGGTCCCTTTTCTCCGTCCTCCCGGAATCATCTGCGAGATCAAGCGCAGGAGCCCCTCCCGCGGCGCCATCGACCAGAGCCTTGATCCTGTCACACTCGCTGACTCCTATGCGTCGAAGGGTGTCCAGTCGATATCGGTACTCACAGAAGAAGATCACTTTGCGGGGTCCCTGAACGATCTGATTGCGGTGAAGAGTGCGCATCCACATCTCGCCGTTCTGCGCAAAGACTTCCTCGTCGATATCGACGATGTCGAGATCAGCTACCGGGCCGGCGCCGATGCGATTTTGCTGATCGCCGGGATCCTCGCGGCGGATGTCCTTCGTCTGATGCATCGACGGGCGCATGAACTCGGGATGGCCGCGCTCGTTGAGCTCCACGATCCTGATGACTTTGAGAAGGCACGGAGTACAGCTCCCGATCTCGTTGGGATTAATGCACGGGATCTGACGAGCTTCTCGGTCGACATGCTCACCCCGATTCGCTTAAGAAGCACGATTGACTGGCCACACCGGGCCGTCTTCGAGTCGGGTGCGTTTTACCAAGAGGATGGTCTTCTCGTCTCGCATGCCGGTTTCGACGGCTTGCTCGTCGGTGAAGCTGCCGTGCGTGACCCGGCGGTAATCCCTCGCTTGATCGCCGGTCTTCGCGGGACTCCGGTTTCCAGCAATGCAGCCGCGCCTCCGGTTCCGTCGTTCTGGTCACGCGTAGGAGAACGATTGAACCAGGCCGACGAGGGGCGCCCGCTCGTCAAAGTGTGCGGCATCACCAATCGGATGGATGCTGAAGCAGCGGCCACGCTCGGTGCCGACCTTCTTGGCTTCATCTTCGCAGACTCACCTCGGCGGGCTTCTCTGGAGGTTGTCCGTGAGTGTGCAGATCTCGACCTCCTGAAGGTTGCAGTTGTTGTCGCCGGTGCGGACCCCAATACGGGCGAGTTGAGGGGACTCTCTGACGACGTCAGAGAGCTTCTTTCGTCAGGCCTCATTGATGCCGTGCAGTTCCACGGCGACGAGTCGCCCGAAGAGTGCGCGAGACTTGCCTACCCCTACTACAAAGTCTTGTCCATCAAGAACCCGGAGTCGGCGGATCAGCTGACCCACTATCGGTCGCCTCGCTGCCTTGTCGACGCGCGCTCTCCAACGTCATACGGCGGAACAGGCAAGAGAGTGGATGCCGATGTCGTGAGCGCGGTGCGGGCGATTGCCCCGCTCTGGATCGCCGGCGGGCTCAACGATAACAACATCGCAGATGTGATCGAACAGTTTCAGCCCGAGCTGATCGACGCCGCGAGTGGGCTTGAGAGCGAGCCGGGCAAGAAGGACCATGACAAGCTGAGGAGATTCTTGGCGGCAGCGTACGCCGCAGGGAAGGGACATGACAAAGAGATATAACGACTACTTCGGCGACTTTGGCGGGCGCTATGTTGCAGAGGTGCTCCGAGCGCCATTGGATGAGCTTGAAGATGCCTTCCTGGACGCGATGGATGACCCGTCGTTCCATGACGAGTTTGATGAGATTGCGTCTACATTCGTGGGTCGGCCTACGCCGATGCTCTACGCCAAAAACAGCTCGAAGGAGATAGGTGGCGCGCAGATCTTTGTGAAACTCGAGGGGCTTGCGAATACGGGAGCGCACAAGATCAACAATGCGGTTGGTCAGATCCTCCTCGCGAAACGAATGGGGAAGAGGCGCATCATCGCGGAAACCGGCGCCGGCCAACACGGCGTGGCCACCGCCGCCGTCTGCGCGAAAATGGGCTTCGAGTGCACGGTCTACATGGGCGAGATTGATATTACGCGTCAGAAGCCAAACGTCTTCTGGATGGAGCTGTTTGGCGCAACTGTCGCACCGGTGGGAAGCGGACAGAAGACCCTGAAGGACGCGGTGAACGAAGCGCTTCGTGATTGGGCGTCTAGTTTCGCCGACACGCACTACATCATTGGCTCCGCACTCGGTCCGAGCCCCTATCCCGACATGGTCCGCGAGTTTCAGAGCGTTGTCGGGCGCGAGGCAAGGGCGCAGATTGAAGAGATGATCACGGCACGTGACCTGAACCTGGAAGCGCTGGTCGCATGCGTCGGCGGCGGCAGCAATGCCATTGGCTTCTTTGAGCCGTTCCTCGAGACGAAAGCGCCTCGCCTGATCGGCGTTGAAGCCGGAGGCCGGGGCCCCGAACCGGGAAACCACGCCGCACGCATGAAGGGCCTCGGACGTACAGGAATCGTGCAGGGCTACAAGAGTCTCTTTCTTCTCGATCCGGATGGGCAAGTCCAGGACACGCACTCGGTGTCCGCGGGACTCGACTACCCCGGCATCGGACCACAGCTGGCGGCGCTTGGCGTTGCCGGGCGCATTGAGTTCGCCCGAGCTACCGATTCCGAGGCGCTTGACGCGTTGCAGTTCTTTGCGAAGAACGAGGGTGTGGTCTTTGCTCTTGAGTCGGCTCACGGCGCGGCTGAGGCGATTCGGCTTGCTCGTGAGCTGCCACCTACCTCTGCGATCGTCGTGAATATGTCAGGTCGGGGAGACAAGGACCTCTTTATCACTGCAAAGCAGCTCGACAAGGAACGATGGCAGGAATTCCTTGCGCGGGAGGCAGCGGAATGAGTCGCATCATGGCCCATCTTGTTACTCACTATCCGGACGCAGACCGATCACGGGCCGTAGCACAGGGTTTGATCGACGGCGGAGCCTCATACCTCGAGATACAGTTTCCCTTCTCTGATCCCACGGCTGACGGACCAGCGATCCAGAAGGCGTGCCAGGATGCCCTCGACACCGGGTTCAGCGTTGATGAAGGGTTCTCCTTCGTGCGCAACGTGGCCTCTGACATCCGTGAGTCCGGCCGCGAGATACCCATCTTTGTGATGACCTACGCCAGCCTTATCTTTGCACGAGGCGTCGAGAGATTCCTCGCCGATGGGGTGGACGCGGGCGCGACCGGCTTTATCCTTCCGGATATCCCCATCGACTACGACGAGGGCGTCTGGGACGCGGCAACGAGGGTTGGTGCGACCATCATGCCCGTCACGGTCACGACCGCCGCGCGGGCACGGCTCGATCTCATTCTTGAACGATCACCCAAGTACGCCTACATCGCGCTCCGCAGGGGGATCACCGGCGTCAAGACCCAACTCGACTCAAAGATGCTGGCCGTTCTCGACCGATTTCGAGACGCAGGAACACGGGTCATGGCCGGATTCGGCATCACTGAGGCCGATCAGGTGCGCGCGCTCGAGCAGCACGTTCACGCCGTAGTCGTTGGAAGCGCCCTCGTTCGGACAGTCACCGACTGCGCGGCCGACGATCACGAGACGATTCGTGCGGCTGTCGCCGCACGACTCAAGGCTCTTCTGCCCGAAACGTAGTGCTGCACGGCGGTTGACGGACCCACCGGCGCAGGTCATATTCGGCTCTGGAGTAGAGATGGCGAATGAGATAGTCGTGACAACTGATAATTTTGAATCCGATGTCCTGGGGTCCGATACACCGGTTCTCGTGGACTTCTGGGCCGATTGGTGCATGCCGTGCAAGATGATCGCGCCGGTGCTTGAGGAACTCAGTACCGAATACGATGGCAAGCTCCGAATTGGTAAGCTCGATGTTGACGCGCAGGGCGATCTCGCGATCAAGTTCGGTGTCCACAGCATCCCGACCCTGATCCTCTTCAAAGGCGGGGAAGAGGTTGGTCGCCGTGTTGGCGCCGCACCCAAGCCGTCCATCGTGGAGCTCTTCGCGGAACACGTCTAGGAGCGACAGGGTCCTACGGCACGTGGACCTCGTCAGTGTTGCGATAACCGGCGGTCAGGCCCCGGGTCGGGGTGATGTGCCAGTCCGCGGCGCTGTTCGTGTCGTGCCCGTCCGATCCGCGCGCCATCGAGCGCGTTGAGGTGCTTGGCTCCGGATCAATCGCGTCTTCCGGCGCAATCTGGGAGCCGGCCGCACGCCAGGCCCCGGCGGCGTGCGCCTCATCCGCCCGTTCAACCACATCACGGCTACCAAACCCTCGGTACCGATCATCCGACGCTGACGTTCGGTTCGAGTAGACAACCACGTCAATGAATCCTCCCATTGGGTTTTCGGTGAGCGAGATCACACCGTTGTTGCCGGAGAGCCCGGTGCCGTCCGGAACCCAGAAGTCCCAGGCTTCCGGATTCGCGTTGCGTCCACCGGACTCACTCTTGTCATGGGTCTCGTCGATCTCGTCTTCAAGGCCTTCCGGCTTGAAGTGCACCACGATGTAATCACCGGGATTGACGTCGACCGACGGGAAGACAAATCTCTGATTCCAGTTTCCGGGCGTACCCTCAAGGAGCGCTGCTCCGGCCAGGTTCCCGGCCGACAAGACCCGGATCTCCACCAGATCGGGGTTCGAGCCCGATCCTTGCGTCGTGAATTCATTGATGATCATCTGTGGCAGTTCGGGATTGAGTCCGTAGAAGTTCACCAGGAATCTGAGATTGTTCCGAGACGGATCAGATACCTGGGTCTCAATCCAATGCTGACGGTCGGGTGACGGCGGGTCGGGGAATACGATAACGAGTCGGTCGCCCTCGATAGTGAGTTCGGGTTCGGAGAGGGAGTGTGACCAGAGTGGCTCCGTCGCCTCCGCGATCTCTTCCGTGAAGACGACCTCCAGTTCGTTTGGACTTGAAAGACGCAGCACGGCGATAGCCGGCGGTATGGCGTCGGCATTTGGCAGAAACGGCACCGGTGGCAGTGGCGCGCAGCCCAGCAGCATGCCCATCAACCCGATCGAAGCAACCATTCTCATTGTGCCTCCGTCATCTGACGTCTCTTGTGGTCGCTCTGCATGAATTGCAAACTTGTGAACGTGGATTGGCCGACGATATAATCAGGCATTACGAGGAGCGTAGATGGCTGACAATCCGCTGTTTGAGAAGTACGGGCAAACATTCGGACCCGGAAAGGTGATCTTTGGCGAGGGTGAGTCCGGAGACCATATGTTTATCATCCAGACCGGCCAGGTGAAGATATCAAAGAGAATTGGCGGACGGGAGCACGAGCTTGCGGTCCTGGACAAAGGCGACTTCTTTGGCGAGATGGCGATCGTCTCCCGCATGGCTCGAACTGCGACCGCGACTGCGGTGAACAGCACCCAGCTCCTCGCATTCGATCGTCAGGGTTTTATGGGCATGATTGAGAAGAACGCCAAGATCGCGCTCAACATCATAGACAAGCTCTGCCGTCGACTCCAAAACGCCAATAGCCAGATCCAGCTCATGTTTCAGACGAATCAGCGCAGCCTCATCGCGTTGAACCTCTACACCGGATTCGGCGAGAAGAAGGCCGATGAGCAATATCTCCCACTCGATCGAACCATCGAATCGATTGCCCTCAATCTCGAGACACCCACGGAGCTTGTCCAAGAGCACGTTAACTCGTTTATCCGTGACGGAATCGTGAGCGCGAAGGGCAATGCTATCTGGCTCATGAACAAGAAAGACCTCTACCAGATCGCGAATCCAGGGAGCAACTGATGTGCGGCATTATTGGGTACTGCGGACCACGCCCCGCGGCAGACATTCTCGTTGAAGGCCTCAAACGTTTGGAGTACCGCGGGTACGATTCCGCGGGCATATGTGTCCGTTCGGAAGACGATCTCTCCATCTACAAGAAGAAGGGGAAGATTGCCGATCTCAAGGCGTATCTACCCGAAACGATCGCTGGCTCGACCGGGATCGGACACACGCGGTGGGCGACCCACGGCGAAGTGAATGACGTAAACGCGCACCCGCACTCATCCGGTGATGGGTCGATTGCGATCGTGCACAACGGCATTGTTGAGAACTTCACTCCGCTCAGGGAGAAGCTCGAGGAAGACGGCTACGAGTTCGTAACGGAGACCGACAGCGAGGTCATCGTGCATCTCGTGGACAGTCTCTACGAGGGCGATCTTGAGCGCGCCGTGAAGCGTGCAGTCCTTCTTCTCAAGGGAACCTACGGTCTTGTCGTAATGCACAAGAATGAGCCCGGTGTCCTGGTTGGAGCACGGAACGGCTCACCGCTGGTCCTTGGTATTGGTGAGAGCGAGATGTTTCTGGCCTCCGATGTGACCGCGATCATCGCCCACACGAAGCAAGTGGTCTACATAGAAGACGGCGAAGTCGTTTGCCTCACCGCTGACGGGTACCGTACCTCCGACCTCAAAGATCGACCGGTCGACAAGACGATTGACGTTATCAGCTGGGAGCTGGAGGAGATTGAGAAAGAGGGTTTCACCCATTACATGGAGAAGGAGATTCTCGAGCAGCCCGAATCGATTCTCCGTGCCATGCAAGGCCGGATCGAGAGCGAGTATGCGACCGGTCACCTTGGTGGCCTCAATATGACTCGCCAAGAGCTCCTTCAGGTCGAACGTGTGAAAATCATTGCAGCCGGGACGAGCTTCTACGCCGGCATGGTGGGCGCCTATCTGCTCGAGTCGCTTGCAAGGATCCCCGCCTCTGCAGAGCTTGCGAGCGAGCTTCGGTACCGAAATCCTATCGTAGAACGCAACACGGTCTACTTCGCTGTCTCACAGTCCGGTGAGACGGCCGACACTCTCTACGCCATGAGAGAGCTCCAGCGCAAGGGTGCACGGGTGCTTGGAATCTGTAACGTCGTTGGAAGCACGATCCCTCGCGAATCCGATGGAGGCGTTTACATCCACTCGGGACCTGAGATCGCCGTCGCGAGCACCAAGGCGTTCACGAGTCAGCTCACAGCCTTCTACCTCTTTGCCCTCATGCTGGCGCGAATGCGTGATATGAGCATTGAGAAGGGAGCCGAGCTCATTCGTTATCTGGAAGCGATTCCGCATCTGATCGACGAGGTCATCGATCGGAAGGAGTCCCTCATCCCCCTCGCCCGCAAGTATCACCGCGCCGAAGACTTCCTCTTTCTTGGTCGCGGAATCAACTATCCGGTGGCTCTCGAGGGCGCGCTCAAGCTCAAAGAGATCTCCTACATTCATGCCGAAGGGTATAGTGCGGCTGAGATCAAGCACGGACCCATCGCGCTCATCAACGAAGAGACGCCTAGCGTCTTCCTGGTGCCGGACGACGCCCTCCGTGAGAAGGTCATTTCCAATATGAAGGAGGTGAAGGCCCGCTCGGGTCAGGTGATCGCGATCGCCGTTGATGGCGACGATGAGGTCGCCTCCATCGCGGATGACGTTTTCTTTGTGCCACGTGCCCACGAGCTGATGTATCCCTATCTGATGGTGGTGCCCTTGCAGCTCTTCGCCTATTACACGGCGCTCGAGCTCGGTCGAAACGTTGATCAACCACGCAATCTTGCAAAGAGTGTCACTGTCGAGTAAGGACCGACGATCAACCCTCCGCTCCGCGGTGCTGCTTCGTTCGACCCTGCTGGTGATCGCAGTGCTCGCTCTCGCAGCCTGTACGGAGCTTGGCGGTCGGTCTGAGG
>JANQQY010000476.1 GCA_028284845.1 Spirochaetales bacterium | reverse complement strand
ACGTTCACGGTCATCGCTGCCTCGACCGGTGGAGCGACGAGTTACAGCGATACGACCGGAGTACTTGGGCAGAGCTACACCTACCGGGTCCGGGCATTGTTCGGGACGGTTCCTGGCCCATACGCCTCGGCGACCGGGCTACGACCGTCCTCCGCGCCAAGCGGCTTCACTGCGAGCACCGATCTCATTGATCGTGTTGAGCTCTCATGGAATACCGTGGCCGGCGCAACCGACTACGAGGTGCAACGGTCCACAGACGGCGTGAACTTCACGATCCTGACCGCCGGCACCTCCGGACTCACCGCGTGGACGGACAGCACGGCGAGTCTCAATGTCCTCTACACGTATCGCGTTCGTGCTCTCTACGGGTCGGATGAAGGACCGTTCTCAGCCGTCGCCATAGGTTCCCGAGCCACATATTGGTACATCCGCGGCGACGACGTGCCGTGGTCGCCGCCGGTCGCCGGTCACGAGAATACAGATACGATGGACCACGCGTTTGGCGCGGGGAACTGGTCATTCGGGGAGTTCGTCTCTGTGAACCCCCTTGCGGTCTTCCGACCGGGCGCGATCGTCTTCCTGGAAGGTAGCTCGTCGCCGGCCTACTCGGATGCCCTCAACACCTTCCTCGCTAACAATGCCGCCTTGATTGAAGACTGGCTTGTGAACGATGGTGGGCGACTCTTTGTGAACAGCGCCCTTGGTGGAGCCATCTCATTCACGATTCAAGGGGTTACCTATTTCACCCAGAGCGGAAGCCAGTACATCAATGACGCGACCTTCATTGATACCGGTCATCCTATTCGTCAGGGACCATACACGGCGTACGACATCTACAGGGGAACTTCGTTTACGCACGGTCTCGTGTTCACCGATACGCCTGGTGCCATGACCACTGTCATCGGCGATGATCTTGCGACGGATCCGGCGACTCGTCCGGCCCTTGCGGAGGCGACCCACGGTAACGGGCTGCTTCTCTTTGGCTCGATGACTTCGCCCAAGTTCCATTGGGCGCCGGCGTCCGGCGCGATGGGCAATCCAGCTGCCGGAAACACCACGGTCTTTGACGGACGAGACCTCCGTGCAAACATCCTTCGCTACCTCGCTGAGTACGTTGCCCCGTAGCGGCCGGATCTCACCGCTCCTCCCCGCCCTCGCGGCGGGGTAGGTCTGATTGGATTCGGCTTAATGAATATGTAGATCCCCGCGGCGCCTGCTTCGGCGTTCAACGGCGCGGAAGCAGAGTACGCCAAGGACTGGGAAGAGAACCGAAGACGAGAGGAAGACGCTCAGCTCAATGGTGGGAGAAATCAGAGGCTCGATGCCGAGCGTCTCAACCCGGAGCAGATCGATAAAATGTGTGATTGGAATCGCCAGCGCGATCGCCACGAGGAATCGGGGGAAGACCTGCGGCGGGTTCTGCGTGCCGGTGATACCCTGAATCAAGAAACTTGATGTGTCGACCATGGTGTTCGCGTCCTTGACGAGCAGAACGAGTGAAGCGAACCCGATCCCAAACCCATACATCAACAACACAAAAGGCACGAGATAGCGAAGCGTGCTCAGAATCGATAGGGGAAGCGTAAATCCGTAGACGTAGCGGAAGGCGACAATGACGATGCCGATTTCCACTACCTGACGAAGCACAGAAAACAGCGACTCTCCAATGATGTAGGTCATCCGCGGCACCGGGCACGACCAGATGGTCTCGAGCATTCCGATGTCCATGAGACGCTTGAGTGCGAATCCTAAGTTCCAGAAGATCGTCGAGATGATGCCACCCACGACAAGTCCAATCGGCAGATAGCTGAAGAAATTGCTGGTTCCTACCCAGCTCTCGAGTCCCTGAGACTCTCCCCCTGGCGCGAAGCTCACGATGAGGAGGTACATTGGGAGGAACCAGATCAAGGGTACGATCAAGCCAAAAAAGGCGTTCGCAGGGTAGCGGATGTACTCAAGGGCGTTCTTTTTAATGATCGCCCCAAGCGCCGCGAACGTCGTTCCCGGAGCGCCTCTGTGGTCTGATGTTCGTGTCGTGCTCATACTCGCTCCTAGTACCCGGTCACCAGGCCCGTCCGTCGGACACTTGCTCGGACCAATTCGAATGCGAGAACGCCAACGACAATCATGATGAGCCCCGACACGGCGACGTAGCCAATTGAGCTTGAATGATCGCGCACCGATGCTCCTTGGATCACCACCGAACGTACAACGTCGATGAAGTGAGTGAGAGGTATGGCCCGTCCAATTGATTGCAGGCCCGGGGGGAGTACCGCAAGAGGGAACTGGAGTCCGCAGAGGATGGCGAAGACCGTCCGCATTACCTGTACAAGCATCCCCGCCTCTCGGAACCTGACAGTGAACGCAGAAAAGCAGAGCAGAAATCCCAGGAGAAATGGAATGACTAGAAGTATCGCAATTGCGATGTCGATGGGAGAGCCGCTTACCTGCAGCCATCCGATTGCTGCGTAGAACGCGATCGAGATCACCATCGGCACGAAGTTGAGGATAAGCGAAGCAAAGGTTGCACCAACGACAAGCGAGAGCTTGCTCACCGGCATCGTCCAATGCGTATCAAAGGTGCCACGAGTACGATCGGTCATCAGCGAGAGACCACCCATCCAGAGGTTGATGTTGACAAACATCCAGGCGAGGCTCCCCAAAATGATAAAGCTCTGGTAATCGCTGGTCTGAGCGAGTTCGGCGAAACGACCGAGTCCCTCGCCCGACGGGCCCGCGAGGCCCCTGCCGACGAACACGAGCGAGAAGGGGTAGATGATGGGCCAGATCAGACTCGCGATGAACCAACTCTTGTAGCGCGTCGTCGTCCGGACATCGCGCCAGGTGACCGCCCAGACTGAGCGGAGCCACGCCGTTATTGGGTGGGCTCGCTCAGCGCTATGCGCTCTGCTCATCGCTCTCCCCCTCCAGCTCGGCCCGATCTCCTGTGAACGCAACGAACACATCCTCGAGCGACGGCTCGTCCACCTGGACCGTTCGAATCGTCGCACCACACTCCAGAGCGATGGACGCGAGCCGACCGATCGTCACATCACCGCTGCGTACCATGATGGTCAGCCGCACCGATTCGCGATCAGGTTCGAGTTCAATCGAGTTTCCAGGGAATGCAGCTTCAAACGCACTCGAACATGCCGGAGTCCAGACGTCGGTCTCTGCGCGGATGATCTTCTGAGCGTTTATTGAGCGCTTGAGTTGGTCCGGGGTGTCGAGGCACGCGATACGGCCCTTGTTGATGATCGCCACGCGATCCGAGAGCTCGTCCGCCTCATACATATAGTGGGTTGTCAGTAGTACGGTCTTGCCCTGGTCGCGGACACTGCGAATCAGCTCCCGCAGCTGACGCGCCGCGTTCGGATCGAGTCCGAGCGTGGGCTCATCGAGCAGAATGAGCTGCGGATCCGGAAGGAGGGCACGACTCAGCACGATCTTCTGCCGCTGTCCGGTCGAGAGTCGTTCAACCAGAGCGTTTGCCTTCTCTTCCATGCCGAAGAATGAGATCAGTTCCGCGATCCGACGCTCTGTGTATGCCTTGGTGAGCCCGTAGAGCGAACCGAAGTAGCGTAGGTTCTCCTTCACCGTGAGTTTCCAGAACAGGGTGCGCTCGCCGGGAAGAACGGTCGTCATCAGCCGTCGAACCGTGGCCTCCTCCCGGACGACATCGTGCCCAAACACACGAGCCGTGCCCGCTGTGGGAATGAGCAGGGTTGCCAACATCTTGATCGTGGTTGTCTTGCCCGCGCCATTTGGGCCGAGCAGACTGAATATTTCTCCCCGGTCGATCGCGAACGACACTCCGTCCACCGCCGTAATCGTCTCCCGCTTCTTCCGGAACAACGGTCCGGTCTTTGTCTCGAACTCCTTTCGGAGATTGTCCACCTCCAGTGCTCGCATCTCTCCTCCAATGGGGTCGAAACTAACCCTCCATATTCAATATGTCAATGTTGAATATTTGCATAATGAAAGTATTCGGCCTCTGTTATTGATAATTGGCAATCGGATCGACGGTTGATACTGTTTGTTGGCCTGGAGTTCAGAGACGTCCGGCGGAACCTCTTGTTTTCTGGTAAAGCGCCGTACGATGCTCGTGGCTTTGTAGGAAGTGTCACCAAGCTTGTTGGTCGAACTCCGGGTATTCGCTATCTGCGCAGTAATTGCCCAGGGTGAACCTGTGGATCTGCCCCACGTTCAGCGCATTTGCATCAATCCGATAGACTTACGCCCGGTCAGACCAACAGGCTTCGTGACACCACGGGATTCTTGACGTCGCCAGCGCAACGGCATACGTTCGAGCGGTCGATTCCCGCCAAGGAGGGTGACTGTGGCCACCATCATTCTGCAGAAAAGAGCCTTGCTTACCGTTTTCATCATAGCGATGTCGAGCGTGACTCTCTTCGCCGGAGGAAGCTCCGAACCTGAGTCCGATGCCTTCGCCGATCGCTTTGAAGAGCTCAGCTGGGATGACATCGTTGTCGAGGCAGCGGGAAGTGAGCTGTTCTGGTACATGTGGGGTGGCTCCGACTCGATCAACACCTTTGTGCAGACCTATGTAGCGGATCGGTTGCGTGAGGAGTACGAGGTTGAGCTCGAGATGGTTCCCGTCACCGACGCAAGCGTCTATGTGAGCAAGGTCCTCGGCGAGCAGCAGGCCGGCCGCACGAGTGGGGGATCGGTCGATCTTGTCTGGATCAACGGAGAGAACTTCCGGAGCATGAAAGAGGCAGACCTTCTTTTTGGGCCGTACGCTTCCGTCCTTCCCAATCTGACCTACGTGAACGTTGAAGACCCAACGGTCGCGAACGACTTTGGCTTTCCGGTGGACGGCTACGAATCGCCCTACGGCTCAGCCCAGATGGTCATGGTCTACGACGAGGCACGTGTTGAATCGCCACCAGACACCGTTCCCGAGTTGATTGAATGGATCCGCGAGAACCCAGGTCGGTTTACCTACCCGGCGCCGCCGGACTTCACGGGGAGCGCATTCCTGCGACATCTCTTTTATTATGCTGCCGGCGGGTACGAGCGGCTCCTGGGTCCGTTTGATCAGGCGCTCTTTGATGAAGTCGCTCCCGCGGCATGGCAGCTTCTCAACGAGCTTGAGCCGTTCCTCTGGCGAGAAGGCCGGACCTATCCCGAATCAAGCACCCAGCTTCAGAATCTCTTCGCCAACAGCGAGGTCGATTTTGATATGAGCTACAACCCATCCGGCGCGGCGAATCTGGTCGCGCAAGGTCGCTATCCCGAGTCGACACGCACCTTTGTTTTTCAGGAAGGGACTATTGGGAACACGCACTATGTGGCTATTCCCTTCAACGCGAGCAACAAGGCCGCGGCACTGGTCGCAGCGAATCTGCTCCTTGATCCCGCGACGCAATTCGAGAAGGCTCAGGCGGATGTATGGGGCGACCTTCCTGTCGTTGAGGTTTCTCGGATTCCCGGAGAATGGCAGGCTGCCTTCGCCGGGCTCCCGCTTCCTCCGTCTGTCCTACCGGCCGACGTCCTCCAACGCTCTCGCCTGCCCGAACTGCAGAGTCCGTGGCTCGAAGCGATTGAGCGCGGTTGGATAGCGAACGTCCTTCAGCAATGAACCGAGGTTCCTGGGCGGCACTCATCGCGGTAGCTCCGGCTGCGGCGGTGGTCCTCGTGCTCCTGACCGGGGGCGTTGTGATCGCGCTCTCTCAATCTCTCTCTCCGGAGTCGGGAGAAACGGGAATGCTTACCCTTGCGCATTTCGCTGCAGTCGTCTCCGCTCCGGGGTTTGGGAGAAGTCTGCTCCTGACCCTCTGGGTCGCCCTCATCTCAACGGTTCTGACGATTGCTCTCGCTGTGCTCACGGCGCTCAGCCTTCGACGTATGCGGGTGTTTCAGAGGATCGCGACCTTCATCTACCAGATACCGCTCACCCTTCCCCATATGGTCGTCGCCGCGGCTGGGATCATGCTGCTTTCGCAGAGCGGCCTCTTGAGCCGCCTTCTCACTTCCGCGGGTCTCATATCTATGCCTTCCCAGTTTCCGGAACTCGTCTTTGATCGGGGAGGCGTTGGAATCGTTCTTGTCTACGTCTGGAAGCAAGTTCCGTTCGTCGGCCTCTTCGCGCTCTCCGTTCTGCAAAGCGTTGGGGCCGATTACGAAGCGGCCGCCCGAACGCTCGGAGCGCGGCCGCTGCAAGCGGTTCGCCACGTTCTGGTGCCTCTGGTGATGCCCGGACTGCTCCCGTCGTCGATCATTATCTTCGCCTTTGTCTTTGGTGCGTTTGAGGTACCGCTCCTGCTCGGCGCCCGTTTTCCAAGTATGATCAGTGTTCTCGCGTACCGCCTCTATACCGATGTTGATCTCTCGCTTCGGCCGCAGTCGATGGCGCTCAGCTTTGTGATCGCCATCGTCGTGCTCGTCCTGGTTATTCTCTACCGGGCGATTCTCACGGCATCTTCGCGACGAGGTCTCGTGGAGGCCGAATCGTGAGAGTGCAGGAGAGGTCGATCGACGGGAGAGTCCTGGGACGCATCGTAATCGCCGGTGTTGTCGCCCTGGTCTTGCTTCCTGTCGTGCCGCTGGTCATGCATTCATTCGCCGGTCGCTGGCTCTATCCGGATCTTCTGCCGGCATGGTGGGGGAGCCGGGCGTGGAGGTACATCTTCGCGCCTCGATCGATGGTGCTCGAGGCCGTAGGCACCAGCTTGGTGCTCGGTCTTTCGACCACATTTCTCTGCGTGCTCCTGGGCGTGCCGGCGGGACGAGGTCTTGCGGTTCTCCCGAAGCGCCTGCGCGGCTCGTTCGAGTTCCTCTTTTTTGCACCGATCGTGATTCCCTCCTTGGCGGTGGCACTTGGGCTTCACGTTGCCTTTGTGAGGTGGGGTCTCGCAGATACTCTTGTTGGCGTGCTGATCTCGCATCTGCTTCCGACGCTGCCCTACATGGTGCTTGTCATGGCCAGCACCTTTGCGAACTCTCAGAATGAGCTCGAGTATCAAGCTCGAACACTGGGCGCAGGCCCCGTTCGTGCGTTCCTTCTCGTAGGTGTCCGGGCTGCAGTCCCGGGGATATTGACCGGCGGGCTCTTTGTCTTTCTGATCTCGTGGAGCCAGTACGCCCTCACACTTCTTGTTGGAGGGGGCCGAGTCGTAACCCTGCCGCTGCTCCTCTTTTCTTTTGCGGCATCCGGCGATCTTGCGATC
>JANQQY010000450.1 GCA_028284845.1 Spirochaetales bacterium | reverse complement strand
GAAAAGACCGCCGCCGAGCTCGAATCCCGGTATGGACCGTCGCTCAAAGCGCTGACATTCGACGTGACAGAGAGACACTCTGTCGAGTCATCGGTGGCGTCGATCGCGACGGAGCATCCGAAGATCGACCTTCTCATCTGCAACGCCGCGTTGAACCCGGATGAGCCTTTTGTCATCCGTCAGATTCGCGACATACCCGATGAGGACTTCGTCTCATCCTTCAATATCAATGTCGTTGGAACCGTGCGGGTTGTCCGCGCGTTGTACCCTCAACTGGCGGCCGCGGCATCACCGAAAGTCGTAGCGATCAGCTCGGGTCTGGCGAGTCTGGAGTGGGCGAGTGATGGATCCCAGATTCCCTACAGCGTGTCAAAATCCGCACTCAACATGCTTTGCGTACGGCTTCAGTGCTTGTTTGCGGTGGACAACATTCCTGTCCTTGCCCTGAACCCAGGCTGGGTTCAGACGGATATGGGCGGTCCGGAGGCACAGATCACCGTTGAAGAGTCGGTGACCGGAATGGTCGGGGTCATTGAAGCATTCTCACTCGGTGATCCTCAGTTCCAGGACTACAAAGGCGATCGCCAGCGCTGGTGACAGGACCTGCTGTCCAACCGGCTACATCACAAAAAAGGGCTGCCCAGATGGGCAGCCCTTCGCATCTATGGCAGTCTCGTGCGTTAGCCTTCGTACTCTGGTGCTGCCACCAGAATCTCTTCGTAAACGTCGATGATCGCCTGAATATCGATATCGTCGTATCCTGCCGCGTACTCTGTCCAGAGACCGTCAAACTCGCCCGGGGCCGCGGTCACGAGACGCGCAAGCCACGCTTTCTGATGATCTTCGATCTGCTGTTCGGCAATAGCCGCGTCGCCTTCGAGCACGGTCTGGTTGTCGATTCTCCAAGTTGATGAGTAGAACCGGGAGTTCGGCATCGTAGACGGAATGAGCTGATGGTAGACCTGCATGCCGTAGTGGTCCATCATCTCCTGTTCCATCGGTCCCATCAGTCGTCGGCTCTCCGGTGGGTGATTGCTCGGCGAATAGCCATTGCCATCGTCGTAGAATCCTTCCCACTCGATCAGGCCGGACATCAGCTGCGTGGGGAGATTCTGGTCTCTCCACTCGGTTGAGGCGTGATTCGCGCGTTGCTCGTCGGTGAGGAAGAACTCCCCATCGTCGGCGATCATGTAGTCTTCACCGGGGATGCCCCAATGCATGTACTTCTGCCACTCTTCTCCGGCAAGACCATCGAACATGCGCATGATCTTCTCTGGATTCTCGATGTCAACAAACAGGGCAAACCCGTTGTCACGGTTGGGGAGAGTCGGGGCCCTGAAGAACTGCTTGCTGTCTCCCTCGTACATTGTGACTGCGAGCGGGACAAAAACCTCGCCATCGGCATTCTGCTCACGGAGCACATCGTTCACCGACCACCAGGTCTGCCACGACATATCGTAGAACCCGAGCGTTCGCCCTGACAGGTTCGCCGCGATCCACTCGTCAAAATCATTCGTCGCGAACGACGGATCTACGAGACCCTTATTGTACATTTCGTTCACGAGCGCGTAGTAGTCGCGGTAGACCGGCGCAAGCCGATCGAACTCAACGGTGCCCGCTGCCTCGTCGACTCTCCATCCACCTTCCGGGATGTAGCCGGACACGTACATTGGGGCGTCACGGAGCGGATGCCACCGCCAAATGCTCGTATTGCCCATGATCTGGTAGCCGAGGAAGCTCTGGCCGTCATCTGTTGTTTGTTGTGTATTGGCGTAGTCCTCGATGAGCTGCATGAAGTCAGCGACGGTGTCCGGAAGCTCCGGCCACCCGGCTTCCTCAAGCACCCTGACTTTGAGCCAGAATCCAGGATTGAAATAGAGCGGCGAGCCGTTCTGCTCATTGTTGAACTCTATTCCGTCGTTCGGCATACGATAGATCGAACCGTCCTCGTACGCGAGGTAATCCATATGGTGATTGAAATGGTGGTAGAGGCCCGGATACTCGTCGGGCTGTACGAAGTACTCTTCCAGAGGCAGGAGGGCGCCGGCGGCCCAGAAGTCCTTTCCTCCCGCATCCGTGATGTCGGCATAGTCTCCACTGGCGATCATGAGCGCGACCCGCTCGCCAATGTCTCCGACCGCCATCTCGAAATCGAATCTGATTCCGAACTCCTCTTCAATTCGCAGATACGATCGATTGTCCTCCGGCGGCTGAGACAATGAATTGTTCATCAGCGCGTGCAGGACGGTGACCTCATCATCCGCAGCCTGCTGGTCCCCGCCTGCAAATGCAGCAGCGGCAACGGCCAGACACAGCAGAATGGATAGCAATTTTGCTCTCATTCCTTCCTCCATTTGTGTATTCGCGACAATCTGCCGCGTTACCACCACGCTAAGCGCAGTCTGGAGTGCCCGATACCGACATTTGTACCGATTTTGGTTACACCGGCGGACAAATGTACCTCGAGTCTGTAGGTCAGCCCTTTACACTTCCGACGTTGAGGCCGGCGACGAAGTAGCGTTGGAGAAAGGGGTAGACCAGAACAATCGGCAGTGCGGTGACGACCGTAATCGTTGCCTTGAGTGATCTGGGAGTGATGCGCTCGGGCTGGGTCAGAATGGCAACCGAGCTGCCGGCCGACGGGTTGGCGGTCGTGATGAGTTTCTTGAGCTCGTACTGCAATGTCGAGAGGTGTTGCGCGCCGGGAGCGTAGATAAACGTGTCGTACCACGAGTTCCACGCCCACACGGCGATAAACAGCGCAATCGTTGCGATCACCGGCTTGCATAACGGGAACATAATCTGCGCAAAGATTCTGTACTCACTCGATCCGTCGATGCGAGCAGACTCCACCAGGCTCTCCGGAATCGACTTCATATAGGTCCGAACCACGATGAGGTGGAATGGATGAATAAGGAGCGGCCAGATGTAGATCATGAAGTTGTTAACCAGTCCAAGTCCGCGCATCAAAAAATAGGTTGGGATCAGTCCCGCATTCACATACATCGTGAAGACAAAAATGAAGGTGATCGACCTTCGGAACATGTACTCCTTCCGACTGAGCGTGTAGGCGAGCATCGCAGTGAAGAGAACACCAAACACCGTTGAAACGATGGTTCGTGCGACTGAGACGAACGCCGCGCGGTAGATCGTCTCCTGGCCAAGAATCTTCTGGTAGTTTCCCCAGGTGAAAACGCGAGGCCAGAGATAGAGTGGCGATCTCATGGCGTCCAGGCCGTCGTTAAATGAGTAGACCACTGTGTTCAGAATGGGATAGAGCGTGACCACCAGAAGGAAGATCATCAGGACGAAGTTGACGGTCTCGAAAACGTAATCACCGGCTGTTCGTTTCAGAAATCCTTTAGCCATGACCTTCCCCTACATCAGTGATTCTTCGCCGAGCACGTCCGCGATCTTGTTTGCACCAAGAAGGAGAGCGATCGAGACGAACGTGGTGAAGATGCCGGAGGCGGCGCCGAGCGAGTACTGCCGAATATGCAGTCCGTAGTGCAGTGCGAAGATTTCGAGTGTCTCCGTGTACCGCCGAATGATCCCATTCTCGATCAGTAGCTGAAGTTCGAATCCAGCCGCGGTCAGAGTCCGACCGATGTTCATGATCAGCAGAATCACGATCGTCGGTTTCATCCCGGGCAAGGTGACGTATCGCATCTTCTGCATTCGGCGACAGCCATCCATGGTCGCCGCCTCGTAGAGCTGCGGGTCAATCCCGGCGATCGCTGCGAGGTAGATAATCGAACCCCAACCGACGTTCTTCCAGATCGTGGTCAGTGTGACAATTGGCCACGCGAGTCTGGGTTCCTGAAGGAAGAGGCGTGGCTCTTCTCGGAGTCCGAGTGACATCGTCACATTGTTGAGAACGCCCTCCACGTGAAGGATGTTATTGAGCAGCGAAACGACAATGACCCATGAGAGAAAATGAGGGAGGTATGAAATGGTCTGAACGGTCCGCTTAAACGCCTTCACCTTGATTTCGTTGAGAAGGAGCGCCAACGTGATTGAAGCAATCGTACCAAATCCAATATTGAGGACCGCCATCACGATGGTGTTTCGCAAGACGATGTAGAACTGATCGTTGGTGAACAACCAGATAAAGTGCTTGAATCCCACGAGCGGCTGACGGAACATCGGGAGTGCCGGCCGGTAGTCCTGGAATGCCATGATCCACCCACCAAGCGGACCGTACTTGAAGATGAGAATGTAGATCACAAAGGGAACAGACATAATGATGAGCTGACGTTGTGAGCCGGCTCGTTGCCAGAACGACGCCTTGCTCCCTTTGACAATGCCGGAATCCCTCACTCTGGAACTGGCCACGTTTAACCCCAATACAGTTAGAATAGGGCGCCACAAAAAGCGCCACTGGCTGAGCGTAGGCCAGTGGCGCTTGCATCGATACCCACATTTGTACTGTTCTGCGTCCCTTGGCCAATCACGTGGTCCGAGAGAGAGGCGCGGGAGCTAGAAGCTGTACTTCACAAAACCACAGGACAACATGTCGCCGTGTCCCGCACCCTCGGAGATCTGGAAGACCATGAATTTTCCGTCCGGGCTCACCGATCCGTTATGAGCCTTGTACCCCGAGAAGTCGCTCACCGTCGTAAGGCGCTCGACCTTTCCGCTCCCATCAAGCCGAAGCTTGTAGAGGTCCATGGGAGCGAGTTGAGCCTTCTCCGGAGTCGTCCCTTCCGGCACGAGGTGACTCGACGATCGGATGAGGGCGTGGTGATCATCCGGGAACATGGCGGCCGGCTCGTCCGCAGAGACGGCCTGGGGAGTCATATCTACCGCCTCACCGGTCTCCACATCTACGCTTAAGACGTGCGCTGCGTTGGCCGGTGTGTAGAGGTAGGTGATGACTGTGAGCTTGCTATCGTTGTCGTAGAAGTCGACAGCCGCAAGGCGTCCGTCCGGCGGGAACGATGACTCCATAAGAAGCCTTGGTTCACGAAGGCTTGGTTTCCCGTCAGAGATCTCGAGATCGGCAACGTAGAGCCGGGAGCCTCCCTCCGGAATCTCAGGGGTCGACCACCAGTTCTCGACGTAGGCGACCTTCATTGAGTTGCGTCCAATTGCGGCGGCCTCATAGAACTTGGGTCCGAATGGAACGGGGACGGCTCTTCGGTCTCCTGAGGCGAGGTAGTACATGGTGCACTCCTCGTGGCGCGCCCTCGAATAGAGGGGCATCTTCTGATCGGCTTCCTCGTCCGGCCACTCTTCCATTCCCACGAGCAGGTAATCGCCGTTCGGCAGGTACGATGCCCTGTAGAACACGGCGTGATTCGGGATCTTGGGGCAGATCGTGTCGGTGAGGCAATGAAGCGTTCCGCTTTCAAGGTCCATCGTGAACACGTCGCCGAACTCTTTGTTGACGAACAACAGCTCCGTGCCGTCCGGTGAGATTACCGGTCGCCACCCGAAGGTGGTGATGCGCTCCATGTTCGCCGGCAGCTGCTCAAATGGTGTCTTCATGATAACTCCTTCCTATGGGACGATTATTCCTTTGAGATAGGTCTGGTCTGGCTGTGTGTAGAATTCGAATGCTCTCTGAATCTCTCCCAGCGGGAACTCATGCGAGATCAGCGGCTTCACTTGAAGCGTTCCCTTGCTGTAGAGCGCCGTTGCGCGGCGCATATCGTCCATCTGATTAGTGGCCGATGGCGGGTGGGAACCAATCACGATGATCCCCTTGTCCTGGATTGGACGAAAATCGAACGGAATCGGCGTGGGTTCCTCGTGCGCGCTCATCATCACAAGCTTGCCCCGGCCCTTTCTCAGGTAGGCGCACGAGAGCCGGATGGTGTCCGGATCGCCGGTTCCGTCGATGACGAAGTCTGCCATGCGGCCACCGGTGAGACGTGCAAGCTCCTCTTCCGGATCGGTCTGCGAGGCGTCGATCGTCACTGTCGCTCCATACTGCCTCGCCAGTTCCAAGCGATCGGAGCGAAGGTCGATGGCGACGAGCTCTGAGAGCAGATTGCCGGAGAGCAGTTGAAGGCAGAACAGCCCCATTGGACCGGTTCCCAGTACGACGCCAATATCCCCCGGCTCAGGCGCGGTGTTTCTGATGATGGTGACAATGCACTTCAACGGCTCACCGATCGCGTAACGAGGATCTGCGTTGGAGTCGAGCTTGCAGTACCGACCAGTGTCGACAAGGACGTACTCCGCGAACCCACCAAGGCCGGTCAGTAGCCCTGTAACATTGTCGCCCTCTGCGACGTCATGGATGCCGGCACCTGTTGACACGACCGTTCCTGACCACTCGTGCCCAATTCGCTGCGGATAGCTGCCCAGGCGGCCGTGCCAGTGGTTGTGCTCCCACCTGCACATGCCTCCTGTCCGAACCTGTACGAGGATTTGGTTTTCCTTCGGGACCGGAACGGGTTCCTCTTCAATTTCGAATCGGTGAGGCTCAACGAGGAGCGCGTATCGGTTTCCATTTCCCATGGCGAATCTCCTACTAAAGACCTATCCCGCGTCGCATATCTCAAACGCCTGCTCGAGTGCCTCGAAAGGATCGCCGGCGGGTTTGAACTCGTGTCCGACGTAGCCGGTATACTCTGAGTGCGCGATGGACTCGCAGATTGAGCGGTAGTCAAGCTCTTGTCCGGAGAGCGGACCGCGTCCGGGATTGCCCGCAGTATGAATGTGTCCGATCGACCCAATGTTTGAAGTGATCGACCTGATGACATCGCCCTCCATGATCTGCATGTGGTAGATGTCATAGAGAACTCGTACGCGGGGGCTCGACACAAAATCGCAGAGCGCAAAGGCCCAGTCGGAGCGATCGCATTGGTACCCAAGATGATCAACCCGTGAGTTGAGCAACTCGACGTTCAGGTCGACACCGGCTGACTCCGCCAGCGGTGCGAGCCGTTTTAGCAGAACTACACAAGTACGCATTCCGTCGATATCCGACTGGGACGACATGCGGTTTCCGCTGAAGCAGATCAGTCCGGAGATCCCATACTCTTTGGCTACTTGGAGCGAGGCAGCGACCTCATCGTAGATCCGCGCATGGTTGTCCGGATCGTTCATGCCACTTGTTAGCGACGAATGACCAATCATGCTCGCGATGGAGAGACCTGCGTCACGGGCCGAATCAAAGAGTGGTCGATAGTCGCCGAATTGATCACGACTCCAGAACTCGGTTGCTTCGTAGCCAAAACCAGCTGCCGTCGAGAACAGTTTCCCAGGTGACCCTTCGTCGAGCGCGAACATCGGATAGCAGAATGACTGTCGTACTTTCATGATCGCACCAACGGATCCCGGTCGCCCATCATCGGCGGTGAAGATATGGCGGCTGGTGCAGCGCCCAAAGGTACAAATATACCGATTTGATTCCCGAGCTCCCGCGGTACTTATGTACCTTGCCCGCGCAGTGCTCGTCTGAAAAACTTTGACTATGTCCTCCGCATGAACGGTGGGGTCAAGGAGCACGAGATGACAGACCGCTTTACCTTTGGCATATGCTCCTGGTGTCTGCCCTCCGATCAGGAGACCGCCTGCGGCATGGCGGCAGAGATCGGACTCGACGGAATGGAAGTCGACATCGGTCTCTATGAGGCGGGGCTTCCGCTCTCTCTCCCGGAAAACCAGCAGCGCCTTCTCGCTGCTGCCTCGGCCACGGGAATTGAGATTCCTACGATCGGCGCAAACACTCTGTGCAAGCACGGGATGAGCACGCCTTCCAAGAGCGAGATAGTCCGCGAGGTTCTCGCCGCTCTTGTTGAAGCCGCGGCGGCGTTGGATATCAGGCTCCTGCAGCTTCCCAGTTTTATTGACGGGTTTATTACGAACGAGGATGAACTGGTGCTTACAGCAGAGCACCTGAAGTTCGTGTGCCGGCGCGCAGCCGATTCAGGATTGACCGTCGGGACAGAAAACGCGATCTCAACGGAGGACAATTTGCGCCTGCTTGAGATGGTGGACGAGCCGAATCTCCGCGTCTACTTCGACACATCGAATCCATACTGGTTTGGGAACATGGACACGCTCTCGATGATAGAGCCGCTCTCGCCACTCTTTTGCGAGCTCCATGTGAAGGACGAATCCCTCGCACCGAATGAGGCTAAACCGCATTTTGTCAAATTGGGTACGGGCGGGTCGTCCTTCCACAAAGCTGCTGCGGCGATCCTGGCGTCGGAGTACGAGGGCTGGATTCACCTCGAGAACTCGTACCGAGTGACCGATCGCTTCACTGAGAGTGATTCGCTGGCTGCACTGCGTACGGATGTTGAGATCATGCGATCCACGTTTGCGGAGACCGGCGTTTGATGTGAGTCTGCAATCCTCATATACTCGGATCGTAGAATGAGGTCCATTCCCCGTGACCCGTACCCGTTAGCAGCGATCATCGGCGCGGTGGTTCTCTGCGCGGCAACCATCGGGGTTGCGGCCGGCGCTCTGGACTCAGTCACATACGACTTCCCGCTTCAACTTGGATTGCTCCTCTCCCTCATCGTACTCTTGTCGCTCGCACTCCTGTTCGCTCGCCGAGTTCAGACGCGACTGTTCGAGCTTGTAGCGATGGCGATCGTTGCGATAGTCGTCGTTGTTGGGGTGGGCCCCGATGTGGTGATCCCGCTCCTCGTGGGATCCGCTGTTCTTGTCCAGATGTGCCTCTACCTCCCGGCACGGTTGGCACCAGCCGCCGCGTCGTGCTTCGCCGTGTTGATCTGTTTTCTCGATCGCCCGGAAGTGGCATGGGGCGCACCTCAGGTTGCGCCGGAACTGCACAACCAGTTGGCGATGCTTGGTGTGTTTCTTGTCGAGATTGCGGGACTTACCAGTGTCGCCCGAAATCGGCTGTTCCGAGCCCGCTCGATCGAGGACACCGAGCGACTCACGATCGCGCTCGACCGGCTGACAACCGCCAATCTCGACTACCAGGAGTACGCCGCATCGGTCAGACAGCTTTCGATCCACGAGGAGCGCAATCGAGTCTCTCGTGAAGTCCACGACACGGTTGGTCACACGCTGACCAACATCGGAATCATGGCTGAGGCCTCGTATCGACTTGTCGAGTCCGACACAGGAAGAGTGAAGCAGCTCCTTGATCGAATCCGTGTTCAGGCCGCTGATGGACTGTCCGAGACCCGCGCGGCGCTGCGCGCTCTTCGCAACACTCCGGACGAGCCGGTGACCGGAACCGGCAGGCTTCACAAGCTGATTGAGGCGTTCAAGACTGCAACGGGCGTGCGTGTCGCGTTGGAACTCGGCAACCTGACCGACTCGCTCCCGATGGAAGTGTTCGATGTCCTCTATCGGATAACGCAAGAGGGCATGACGAACTCTTTCCGTCACGGCGAGGCTTCGGAGGTTCTTGTCATTTTCCACATTACCGACGAACGAGAGCTTCATGCGGTCGTGAGGGACAACGGCAAAGGCAGTGATGGGGTTGCCGAGGGTATTGGATTTCGCGGAATGCAGGAACGCCTGGACCGCTTTGGTGGAGAGCTCACCGCCGGAAACTGGGCGTACGGGTTTGAGGTGAAGGCGTCGTTTGCTCTTCCCTCCGCGGGGGAAGAGTCGCTTGGTTAGGATTCTCCTGGTAGACGATCAAGTCCTGCTGATCGAAAGCCTCAGAACAGTGCTTGAGCACGACGCAGATGACTTTGAGGTCGTTGCGGTCGCTCACGACGGGGTAGAGGCGATTGAGGCCGTCCGGAAGGAGAAGCCTGATGTCGTTCTCATGGACATCCGAATGCCAAAAATGGATGGGGTCGACGCGACCCGTGCCATTAAAGAAGAGTTTCCGGACCTGCACATCCTGGTGCTAACCACCTTCGACGACGTCAACTATGTGCACCAGGCAATTCG
>JANQQY010000448.1 GCA_028284845.1 Spirochaetales bacterium | reverse complement strand
GCCCCATCCAGCGCCTGCCACAGATCTGCATCTGTCGCCGTGGGGCTCACAGCGAGCAGGTTCTCCCGGATGCTCGTTGAGAACACGAATGGATCCTGGAAAACCACTCCCATGTGACGGCGAAGTTCCCCTGGGTTCCACGCATCCGTCGCAACGCCCATGACCTCGATCTCTCCCTGTGTTGGAGCGTAGAGATTGAGTGTCAGCCGCAAGATCGTCGACTTCCCGCTTCCGCTCGCTCCAACCAGTGCCACGTGCTCACCGCGCGCCACATCAAACGAGACCGATCGCAACGTCTCAGCGGATCGCGCGGTCTCCGACTGAGCATAACTGAAGCTTACGTTGCGGAACGACACCGCCGCTGCTTCTGACAGACCGTGCATCCGGTCGCCAATCGGTTCACTCGGCAGTTCGAACAGCTCAAGCAGCAACTTTGTTGAGGCTCGCGCTTGCCGCGTCCTGCTCATGAGGTCTGAGCCGATCACGAGAATCCGTCCGATTCTCTCCACGGCAAGCATGACAAAGGCGAGGAGGAATCCGACGGTTACCTCTCCCCTGTGGAGGAAGACCAACCCAACGGCGACGGCCACGATCGCCGGGACAAAGCTACTCAGGCGCGCCGCCAAGTCGGTCGTCCCGTGCGTGACCGCGGCACGCTCCTCCACGCGCCGACGTGTCGCAAGCGCCGCATCGATCCGGCCGAGCATCTCCTCTTCCAGATTGTACGCCTTGATGAGCTCCGGTGAGAACAACACCTCTTGCGTCTGGGCGAGCGACTCCGACGCGGAACGGCGCTCCTCTCGGGAGGTCTGTTCGAGTCTCTTTGACGCGCGGATGAGGAGCGGTGCGATGATAGCTACCGCCGGCATCACGATGAGGGTGAGGGGAACGCTCTGTGTGAGGGCATAGATAAAGATGCCGAGTGTGTGCGTGTACTGCCTGATGATGTAGGGGAAGACGAAGGAGAGCCAGTCGAGCACCTTGCTCGTCTCTGTGCTGTATCGTGACACCAGGTCTCCCGAAGCGTAGCTGTCGAGCGACGACATCTGAGCACATCTGACGGTACGGGCGAGGCGTCTGGCGAGTTGCCGCTGGCAGTGGAGCCGGTACCGGTCGTGTACATAGGTTTCAAACCCTCGGACGAACATCCCGCTCAATGAGGCGACGGTCATGGCAATGGCACCGCCAAGAACATTGGTCTGGGTCAGGACTGCGTCGATCGCGTATCCAAGTGTGATGGCGCATGCGAGGTCGCGTACCGAGAACGCAACCGACCCAAACAGTGACGCCACGAGGAGTCGTCGCTGCCCAAGATCCCTGATGAGTCGAAGGAGCGGTCTTGTCTTTCTTTGTTGCACGGCACCCACCCGATTCCCCACGCCAGAGTATGCGAAGAAATGCCCACCCGCAACATCGCCCTCTTCCAAATCCTCAAGACACGGGCACCATGCACCATGCGAGCGCACGACGCCGCGACCAAGTTCTTGCTCGGATCGAATACCAAACTCTTCACGGCGGTCGCGATCATGAAGCTCGTCGAGGAAGGGGCGCTTCGCCTGAGCTCGCCACTACGACGCTTCTTGCCCCGCCACCGCACCGTGATCGATCCTTCCGTCACACTGCATCACCTGCTGAGCCACACTGCCGGCGTAGTCGACTTCTGGGATCTGCCGGCATTTGACGGTGACGTTCAATCGTTGGAGATCGACGAGGAGAGGCTTGTCTCGCCGATCGTCCACAAGAACATCTTCGATCCACTCGGGATGACTGACTCGGGGATCTACGATCAGGATATCGGCTCAAGGCGGGAGAGCTCGTCGCCGCCCCCTACTACGAGATGCGCAAGCTCTATGCGTGCGGTGGGATCTACTCGACGATTCATGATGTGAACAGGTGGTTAGGCTCGTTGCCGGAAGGCGCGATTCTTAGTGAGGACTCGTTTCAGACGATCTGCTCGCCGGTCACACCAAACTACGGCTACGGATGCAGAGTGAAAGAGGGCGCTGGGTGTGACAGTTATGCCGGGGTGATGCAACGACTCAACAGCACGCCTTCTGGATGGTACGATCTCTTTGCATGGATCAATCGAGCGACGCGCAACAGATCACGATCGAATCCCGGCTGGGGGTGATTGATGGGTTCAAGCAGGGACGCGTTGCCTGGTTCGACTACCGCAATCCGGTCCGTGAGGAAATCTCTCGTCACTTTGCACTGCTCGACGAGCACGTCAAACTCGTCTACGAGTTTGGCCATTTTGACAAGGCTTGGTACGTCGACGTCATTCGGGTCACGGAGAAGGAGGGCACCATTGCACTCGAGGATCTGTGGATCGACTTCATCATCGAAGCCGATGGACCCACCTATCGCGTGATCGATCTCGACGATCTTGCCGACGTCGTTGAGAGGGAGCCGCCGCCGCTATCAGACGTCACCTTTGCTCTGCGGTTGGCTCAACGCTTCGTAGACACGCACATCCACCGATCCGTCGACTTCCCGCCCAAGGCTATCTCCCACATTCCCCGGAAGCCGGGTCAGGGTGTCGTGAAGAACGGGTTGCATACCAACCGATATCCGTTCGTGCGAAGGGTGAACCAGCTCGCGCGAGAAGCCGCCGAATCCGGCGGCGATCCGTTCGCTGCGCTCCTGGTGAAAGACGACACGGTTGTCGCGCATTCGCTTGATGACTCGGTCCGACGCTCGGATCCTACTCGCCTTGCCGAGCTCGCATTGATCAGCGACTACTGCTCTTCCCATGGTGTATTCGAGCTCTCTTCCATGACGCTCTACACAAATACGGAGCCCTGCATTATGAGCGCGGGGGCCATTCTGTGTTCGAGGATTGGGGAGGTGGTGTTTTCCGTCTCACAGCGGACGCTCCAGTCGCTCTCCGGCGGGCGGCCCAAACCCGCGGCAGCCTGGCTCATCAACTCTGGTGTGACACGTGTGCCCGTCATCGGCCCTCTGCTCGAGGAGGAGGGTACTCAGGTGTTTATGGATTTCCCAATCGAAGCAAAGCTCGATAGGCATTTGAGGCACCATCACGCTCAGCACCGGAGTACAGATCCATTGCAGGAGGCTGACTGACGGACGCATCCGGAGCCGAATCACATAAAACAGGCCGTCCCGAATCAACTGTCGTGGTTGGTGTCGGACTCGCTGTCGCGCTCTCCCTCTTTGGCGACATGGCGATGTACGTCATCCTTCCGGTCCACTTTGTCGGCATCGGGCTCAGTGCCCTTCAAGTCGGCATCCTTCTTTCGGCCAATCGCTGGATTCGGCTTCTCACCAATCGGATTGCCGAACGCCTGCTGCGACGCCACAACGCCCGAGTCATCTTTCCCGCGGTGCTCCTCTGTGGGTCGGTCATTGCCGTCGCCTATGCATTCGCTCCCGGATTTGTCGCACTTCTTGGCTTGCGGATCACCTGGGGTATCTGTTGGTCATTCATTCGCCACACCGGGACGATGACAACGGTGACCGTTGCCGGAGAGAACCGAACCGGCCGCCTCATGGGTCTGTACACCGGGATCGTGCACGTTGGCCTCATTCTTGGGACGGCGCTCGCGGGCTTCCTTTTCGACTCGTTTGGGATTCGTATGAGCTTTCTCCTAGCCGCCGCGGTATCACTTGCGGCCCTGCCCGTTGCGGTCTTCGGCCAACGTCGGGCTCCAAGACGGCTTCGCGAGAGCCAGGGCGGAACTGCTCTCCGCTCCGTCGGGATGTTCCTGCTGACGGTTCGAGGATTCATCGTCTCCTTTGTTGGTCCCGGTATCATCATGTCGACGCTCGGGTTTCTCATCCGCGCGAGGTTCGGAGACTCCGTTTCTATTGGAACGATGGCCGTTGGGGTCACCACCATCAGCGGCGTGCTTCTCGCCTCCCAGTACGTCATCAATGCGGCCGGATCGCCGGCTTTTGGTCTCTTGATTGATCGTTTTGGATCGCTACCGATTCAGGTGGTCGCATTCCTGGTCGCCGGTTTCGCCCTGGTAGGTGTGGCCGTCTCAGACGGTGTGCTTCTTGTCCTCCTCGTGGTCCTGTTCTTCTTAGGCGCAGCGATTGCTCGACTCGCCGTTGAGGCTCAGGGAGCAGTCGCGAGTACAAAGACCTATGCGAACCTCGTTACCGCCATGGACCTCGGATCAGCAGCAGGTCCGATCTTGGGGTGGACGGGCATTGAGTACACACAGTCGAATGTCGTCTTCTGGGGTGGAGGCGCGCTCTTCGTCGCGGCCGGCCTTCTCGCCATTCTATCGTTGACCCGCAGTTGAACACCGTAACTGGCGATCCCTTCCTGACGGATCAGTTCTGTGCGCGTCGATCGACGAGTCGTTTCATCGCAAGCGACTCGGGTGCCGTATACGCAAAACCGTGGTGTTCGTAGAGCTTGCGACCGGGAGCATCGGCCAGCAGACTGATCATTGCACCGTCCGGGACCTCGCGATCGATCCAGGAGTCGAGCCGGCGCATCAACTCAGATCCAATGCCCCTCCGCTGAACGTCCGGGCTCACGATCACATCGACGACAAGATAGGAACACCCCCCATCACCCACAACGCGCGCCATCCCAACAGCTCGACCGTCGCGGGCCCGAACAGTGATCGCCCAGAGTGATCCCGGGAGCCCACGCCGCGCCGCCTCCTCGCTCCTCGGAGAGAAGCCCACGGAGCGTCGTAGCTCCAGATACTCCGGAACCTCCGGTGGCGAGTTCACGTAGGTGAAGTCTTCATCCATCACCCGACTATACCAACTCCGCGACATGTAGAGGTCGCCTCGCCCGTTCCGAATTGCTCCACGCTGGAGCAGCGGGATAGAATCATCCGCGTCTTGATACGGCTGGAGGCAAAATGATTCGACGCTACGGTTCGATCGTCGTGACTGTGCTCACGGCGCTGATGGTGTTTGCTGGGTGTGAACTGGGCGCTGGTCCCGCGGGTACCGACCCCCCGGATTACGTACCCCGAGAACTCGATCTGTCAGTTCTGATTGATGGATCCGGATCCGTGACCGATCCCCAGTTTGAAGATATGACCGACGGTATCGCATCCGGGCTGCGATCCGCTCTCAATGTAGACGACTCGATCCGCCTCGCGGTCAACGTCTTCGCCGACGCATCGAACCATGGCGGCAGTTTTGCGCTGCAGTCGTATACCAGCGCGACGAGTGACGGCCTCCTGGACGCCATCCGCGCTCTCATGAAGCCGACCGGATGGACACGGGTTGATCTGGCACTGAACGATGTCATTGCTGCATACGACGGCGACGCCGGCGCGAGTTCACGAGAGCAAGTCATCCTTCTTCTCGTGGATGGGCGGCCGTTCGGGACCAGCGGCCCGATCGACATTTGCCCGCTGGAGAACGATCTGAAGTCGCGAGGAATCAGGGTGATCGTGGTTGGTATCGGCGACGGCTACTCGTCGATTTACTACTCGTGCCTACCCTCAGACACGGACGGAGACATGTACGAACTCACAGCGTTTGCGGATGTAGCGACCCTTCCGTGGAGCACCATCCTGGACTAGCCGGCACAGAGCTGTGGTGAGGGTCAGTAGCTTTGATCATGCTTGGAACGGAGGAGTGGATGAGAGCTTTTATCAGGGTTGTCGCCGTTGTGGTCGTCTGCATCTTGGCACCTGTCGGGGTTCTGGGGCAGGAGTTTATAGAAGACGAGAACTTCAGAAGAGCCTTTGAATCGGAGACGGGAAGCTCACCGGACGACCTTGATGCGCTTCGGAGTGCGACCGAGCTCAGAGTCGACCGCTCCGGCATCGGGTCGATAGCGGGCATTGAGCATATGCGCGCGTTG
This sequence comes from Spirochaetales bacterium, assembly GCA_028284845.1. Lineage (GTDB taxonomy): Bacteria > Spirochaetota > Spirochaetia > DSM-27196 > SLST01 > SLST01. Next base: position 2,576 of record JANQQY010000448.1, on the reverse strand, counting down.
CGAGAACTCGACCTTTCTTTCAATCCAATCGAGAGTATCGAGCCCCTTTCCGGGTTGCCCCGGCTCTATCATCTCGACCTTGGCTCTGTCACCCTCACCGATATCGCTCCGCTTGTAACACTTCCGGATCTGAGGACGCTCTACCTCTCCGACTGGCGTGTGCAGTTCAGTCAAGAACAGGTCGAGTGGTATCTCGCGCTTGGAGAAGTAGACTTCTTTCTCACGGAGTCCGGATTCATTCGATATGTTGGCGATGCGGTTCGTCCCCAGATCACGGATCTCCCATCAAACCGCGAAGTCGTCGATTCGGATCTCGCCCGGCTGTTTGACTCAACGGATAGAGTCTTCGATTGGGATGCTGACGACGTCGACTGGACCATCGAACACAATGGAGTTCAGACAGTGGCGTCGGTCTCGTACGATAGCTGGAACAGCGAGGCCTCGCTCTCGTGGGCGAACCGGATTGCAGAGGTAGGGACCGACGTGCTACAGGCAGCGAACGCATACGAGGTCGTCGAGATCGCCGGGGGGTGTTCGCGCTATATGGCGGTCGCGTTCGAAGGTGGCCTCGAGATAAGCACATGGTTTGGCCCGATCGGCGTGACTTACGACCCGGCGACCGGTGCTCCGCACTCTGTCTCCGTCTACGACGACACGACGTCGTGGTCTCTCAACGGTATCCGCAATGGGAGTTCAGCCGATGAGCTGATGACAACCTTCGGCGATCGCAACGCCCTCCGATCCGGCGAACCGTGGGATCCGGCGATGGAAGATGTTCTCTTTGTGTCGGTCCCGGATGCCGACGCGGACGCCTTCATTCGTTCTGGTGACATCGAGACCCGGATCTGGTTCGAGGACGGTGTCGTGAGCGCGATGACACATAGCGCAAGGTGAAATCGCCGAGCGTACTGGAGTACCACCGTGAAATCAAACTTCTATTCCGATGAAGTCCTCTCCGGACGCACACCCGTTGATGTTGTGGCATCCACTCCTCGATCACTCGCCTTTAGGCATACAAGACCGAGCTACCCAGTCCATATCGTCGTCATCCCTCGGAAGCATATTCGATCGCTGACGTCGGTCACGGATGATGACGCCGAGGATTTTCAAGACCTGATGGACCTGGTTCGCGCCGTCGCTCGAGATGTCGAGCGCGATCATGGACGATGTAAGGTCACGACGAATCTTGGTTCGTATCAGGATTCTGACCACCTCCATTGGCATGTCTATGTAACACAGACCACATAACCGTGAAGTGAGGTACATTACTCCCGTGGATCCAACACTGATCGCTCTATCTGTCATTGCTGTCATCGCGCTCGCATTGTGGATGCGCCGTCGCGAGACCAAGACCAACGACAATCCTTCTTCAACCGTGTCGGACGGTCCAGACGCGGGTGACGATCCAATCTCGGATGCCTTCTACGCGAAGTTCGACTCCGGCTACCGTGAAACGGTGAAGCTGAAGATCTTTGAGCAGGCCGATCGAGTTGTGATCCGGTCGATCTTGTACGCGGAAGGCATTCCCACTGCCGAGTGGTATGGGCATGCAACGCGAGCAACCGTCGGAGCTCCCAATTTTGGATCAAACCTCCCCACGCTCTTGCTCGTAGAGGAAGATGTTCGTGATGCGGCACGGATCATTGGAGACTACTGGAACGAGAAGTATCATCTTCGAGACTTCCGAGGGAAGGTTGAGTTTCTTGGAATCGACGTCTCGACACTGGTGCCGTGGATCTTTGGAGAAGAGCGAGCGCCCTATCCGCCCGAATTCAGCCCGCTCGACGTGCCGCGATCCGGCGACGATCCGTCGCAATGACCTTCACCAGATTCACCGATCCCCATGTGTTCGAGGCGATCGTCCGCGATGTGCTGGTGGAGTACGAGGCAGAGAACAACCTTCCCCTCGGCATCATCTCCGGAATCTCGACTGGAGGACGGAGTCACGACGATCCCCTACTGGCGATCGCTCACACCGGCTCGGTTCCGGACGCGGCTTCCATCTGTGCGGTTGTTGTTCGAACGCCGCCCTTTCCGGTGGTGATCGCCTATACAGATCACGCTGGGGATCGCGCGACGATCGGTTGCGTGAACGATAGCCTTCGATCGATCTACAACGATGAGATTGGAGGTTTTAATGCCGACGGCACGTTCGTCGATGACTACGTCTCCTCGTGGTTCCGACTGACCGGTTCCCGGATGGACGTCTATATGGAGACGTTGATCTATAAATGTGTCGCTCCGGTGATCCCGGAATCTGTGGTTGGAGGTGCCCGTCCGATGAGTGCCAAAGACGCAGACGTTGTGCGCGCATTTGTCGCCGGCTTCTACCAGGAAGCGGTTCCGGATGAGTTCGATGAGGAGCGGGTCGATAGCTACGTCCGCCGTATGGTCATCGCGGATGCGTCACAGGAGGGCGTTTTCCTCTGGGAGGCAGAAGGGTCGGTGGTCTCAATGGCCGCCTTCACCGGCAGCACCCCTCACGGTATCAGGATCAATGCGGTATACACGCCACCGGAGCACCGGCGGCACGGGTATGCGAGCGCCTGTGTTGCAGAGCTTACTCAACGCCTGCT
>JANQQY010000404.1 GCA_028284845.1 Spirochaetales bacterium | reverse complement strand
ACGACTACTCACCCAGAAGCGGGTGCCGTCACGAGGTAGCCGCACAGTGACAGGCATGAAGGGGATGCCCGGAGACGCAGGAGACTCCGGACCGAACACGCCCGCGCCCATCTCAACAACGATATCCCCACGAGCCTCCGCGATGATCAGATCGGTCTCAACCGACAGGAGGCTTCCGGAGACGAAGGTCGAATCCCCTTCAATCACAACGCTTTCCGGGACAACCACGGCCGATACCAGGCTGGAAACCGGAACGGGCAGAATCAGTCGCGGAGTTGCTGCGACCGTCGCGCCGTACCCGACGGCGAATCCCGAAAGGATAACGAGCGCGGCGCGAGACCAGACGCGGTCATTCCTGGAGATCGCCGACGCGGAGATAAGAAATGACACGAAAAAGACAAAGATGACAAAGACAAAATCGTGACCAGAAGATGCCCACAACGCTCCGGCCACTGCCATGACAGCGGCCGGGAGAATCGGGCTCACTGCGTCACGGCATCAAGGGCGCTGACGGCGGCCTCTTTGACTCGTTGCGGATAATCGAGAAGCGTGACGTAGAAGATGGCATCGTACGCGAGAACATATCCGAGCCGTTCGAGGTTCGTGATCGTCGCAAGCATGATCTGAGTATCGTAGGGACGATCGTTCTCCGTGTAGACATTAAGGAGGTCGAGGAACTGTGTCAGCCGCTGCGCCGCACGCTCAGTTCCGGTCGTGCCGAGCGCAGCGATCGACTCGAGCACCCAGGTACGGGTCGTTCGACCTCGATCGTAATCTGAAAACGTCAGGTTGAAGTGCCGAACAAGCGTCTCAACGGCATCAGGAGCCGGGGTCTCAATCATCGCCTGGTTCGCGCGATAGCGAAGCTGCCGCTGAGCTTCAATCGCATTGGGATCTCGAAGCACCTCACGAACGGCCTCTGCGAGCACACCGGCGGCGATCTGCATCCCCTGCTCGGCCGACACTGTGTCATCGCTCAAGAAGTAGTTGAGTGCTGGAAGGCGGTTCGCAACTGCTCTGTCGTTGATCGTTTGGGTCGCCTCGCCGACATAGTCGCCGGGAAGGGCAAGGAACGACTCACGCGCCTCGTTGGTGATGGCATCTGAGATCTGCGCCAGCTGCACGTCAAGGAGGACTGGAAACGAACTCTGATCGGCGAGCCGTCCGAGCGCGACGAGCGATGACCGGAACACCTGCTGATCCGGTAGCACCCCGCCCCGATAGAGGTTCGTCTGCGCCTGAACCCACCCGTTGAGATCGAGAATCAGCTCTGCGTCGCCACTGCCGATCTGACCCAGGACATCGAGGATCAGAATCCGAGAGGTGTTGTCGTCGTACTCGACAAAGAGCGTCCAGAGCGAACTCGTCGCTGGTGCGTAGCCCGCCTCTCCTATCTTTTCGGTTGCAAAAAGAGCGATATCGCGAATGACAATATCCGATTCGATCTGATCTGAGCTCGTGAGGACAAACTGAATCGCCTGCGTGTAGAGGGGACCGAGCTCCTCAACCGGAAGCAAGTCTGCCGTCTCGAGGATCTGAAGCTTGATTTCGGGCGTCGACTCTTCAAAGCGGTCGACATACGCCTGCAGGGCTCTGTTTGTCTCTTGCCCAAACGCGAACGGCGTCAGCACCGCGAGAATCACTACCAGTAGGACAACGCGTCGGCTCATCCCAGCCTCCTCCATGCGTGCAGAATAGTATCGGTTCTGCCGTGTGAATTCAAATTGTCACGCGCGGGCCGCGGCGGTCCGGCGCTCGGGTTCGTTGAAGATCCCGTAGACGTAGGTGAGAATGGTGTTCTTCATCGCCGGGGAAGGTGGCCTCGCCTGGATATGAAGGATCGAAAGGTTTTTGTTCTGCTTGTAGGTCACGCCCTTGATGACGCCGGACATGGAGACCACGTGGTCCTGGAGTTCAGTCTGAAGCTTGATGGGCAGGCCCGGTTTCGCCTTGCCGCCGACCATCACCGCAGCGCCGTCTTCCGAGATATCCACGAACCGACAGCGGTACCCACCGACGTTCTCCGCCTCCTCCGTCGACTCATCGATCGTCTTAAGCGGATAGAGGCGGCCAGTCGCATTGAGCGGGGCGCGGATCGAACCGCGTTTTTGAGCACGGATCAGGTTGTCTGAATGTGCGATGTGCAAGATGGGGAACTGTCGGTCCAAGTAGTCGCCTAGAACGCGCGAATCAAATCGATACCCGGCGTCCTCCGGCCGCCAGAAGTAGATATTGATTTTGACGCGCTCCCACGAGAATCCAGGCGGAAGTGCCTTGCCTTGAGGATAGCTGATCGCCATGTACCGCCGCATGTTTTCCACAACCTTCGCTGTGTAGACGGGACTTCCGGGAAAGTTGATTCGAATCTGCTGTTGCGGAGTGATACTCCGCGACGATTTGATCCCGATCCGGTACTTGGGAAGGTTGAACTCCACACGCTTTCGAAAGTCGAAGAGCTTGTTCAAGAACTCAACCGATCCGGGATCGGTCTCTTTGTTTTGACTCCGAAATCGGATGATGGTCCCGCGGATGCACCGGTCGAGCGTTTTTTCGCTCCAGAAGAGAGAGGTAGGATCGCGCAGGTTATTCTCAACCGCAACGTGGCGCAAGACATTGAGCTCACGAAATCGAAAGCCCGATTCCTTGCCCTTGACGTAGAACTGAAGCCACGGGAACCCAAATCCGCCGTTCCGCTGGATGAATATGACGAAGAGTGTCACGAGAGCGGCTATGATCCCGAGGGCGATCAACATGGGCGGTCGACTCCAGCTTTTTGCGGCCCGCGATGGGATTTTGGCGTACACGGACCCTTATTCGATTCTCGTCGCCGGCACCCGCAATATCAAACGTTTTCTGCCGGCGGCAAATCGAGTATATCTGAGGCGTGACGCCCCGGAAAGAGATGGCTCTGCTTTTCTCCGTCCTGTTTTTGCCGGGAATGCTCTCGCAATCCGCAGGCGTCGACCCCTCAGTCTTCACCCAAATTGCATATCATGTGCAGCTTTTGGCAATCTCACTCCCGCAGATAGTGCTTGTTGCCTGGCTGCCAAACCTTGTGACGCCCGGATTCTCGGTCAAGATGGGATGGGTCCGGCCTACCAAGACCGACGTGACTCCGGCGGTCATTGGGCTTCTCGCTGCCTGGGCCGCGAGCTTCGCTCTTGCGGTGATTGCGACCGCAATTGCAGGTCCGGAGATTGCTGAGGGCAGCGTCGACTGGATCTTCGATCGCTACGAACTTGTTCCGCTGGTACTTGTCTCAACGCTCGCGATCGGCTACCGCGAGGAAATCTTCTACCGCGCCTACCTTGCACATCGAGCAGAGGATCTCGGAATGGAGCCACGGACGCTTCTCTATGCCGGCGTCGTGGTCTTTGGCCTTGGTCACCTCTACCAGGGAGTCGGCGGGCTCGTGGTGTCGATGGTGATTGGTGCGGTCTTTGTGGAGGTCTACCTGAGGTTCAAAAGCCTGCACGGCATCGCCATTGCACATGCGCTCTTCAACTTCATCACCCTCATGCAGGCCGGTTCCTCTTGAAATGAACGCCAACTGGCGATACACATAGGGTTATATTCAAGTACGACTATATAAGCCTGCGGAGGGCATATGCATACGATCTTTCGTGCGATCATCCTGTTACTCGTGATTTCGTCCGGAACGCTGGTCGCTCAAGAGACGATTCCCATGGATGACTCGACGGCGGAGGGCCTCTTCGCCGTCGGAATGATGCCGTTTCAGGAGAAGATTCCAAGCGAGGACTTCACCCTGGCGCTTCTCGACGGCACGGAGGCAAGCCTCAGCGACTACCGCGGCAAATTCGTCTTCCTCAACTTCTGGGCAACCTGGTGCGGTCCCTGTCGCGAGGAGATGCCCTCGATGCAGGCGCTCTACGAAGCGCTCGGCAACGATGAGTTTGAGATTCTCGCCGTGAACGTGCTCGAGAGTCAGGAGACGGCAGCGGCCTTTATTGAAGAGGAAGGGTTCACCTACCCGGTGATGCTCGATCGAGATGGACGCACAATGCTGCGATACGGCGTCCGATCGTATCCTACGACCTACTTCATAGATCAGGAGGGGTTCGTCGTCGGCGTTCGTCCCGGCTACCACGACTGGAACGCGCCGGGCACGGTCGAACTCATGCGGGCATTGATTGGGGAGTAGATGGGCAACCAGCCGACGCTCCTTCTGAGTTTTGCCGCCGGCCTTCTATCGTTTCTCTCGCCGTGCGTCGTCCCCCTGGTCCCCTCCTACATCTCGTTTGTGGGCGGCTCGGCGGTACTGGGTGGTGAGGGAGCCGCTCCATCACGCGGCACGGTGATTCTCCGAACAGCACTCTTTGTCGCCGGCTTTTCGATCGTATTCGTGGCACTTGGAGTCCTCTTCTCGGGATCAGGCCTATTGTTCACCAACGCCGGGACCATCATCAATGTGGTCGCCGGCGGAATCGTGATCATCCTGGGCGTCAACATCATCTTCGACTTCTGGAAGCTCCTGAACATGGAGGCTCGATTTCACTTTGAGAAACGGCCGCGTGGAGCCGTCGGCTCAGTTCTGATCGGCATGGCCTTTGGCGCAGGCTGGACCCCGTGCATCGGCCCGATCCTGGCAAGCGTGCTCTTTCTCGCCGGAACCAGCGGTAACGTTGGGAGCGGGATTGTGCTGCTTTTGGCCTACTCGCTTGGACTCGGCATCCCGTTTCTCCTCGCCGGCGCCTTTCTTGATCTAGCGAGTCAGGCGCTCAAGCGGATCAAGCCGTACCTGCCGGCGATC
>JANQQY010000351.1 GCA_028284845.1 Spirochaetales bacterium | reverse complement strand
GATCAGGGTAAGGAGCGGGGCGGGAGGAGACTCGTCGATGGTGATCGCCTCGATCTTGACGAGATAGAACGACGCCGAGCTGCTCTCGTTGAGCCACGCGATCGCTTTCACGTGCTCGGGGCGGGGCTCCTTGACGATCCAGATCGCCGCCTTCGCGTCGAACGCTGTCAGGTACGTGATGACCTTGCCGAGGTGGTCGTGGTCGCTTCGCTCTAGCTGATTCTCGATGATGACGACGCTCCCATTGTTGTCCTCGGCGACGAGGTCGACGCTGAAGTCTCCGGCAGCTTGCTCTCGATCGACGCTGACGAGGGTCAGGTCAAGGGCATCGTTGAGGACATCGATGTTGTCCTCGAGCCACGTTGTGAAATCGAGTGCCTCGTGCTTCCAGACTTCGCGCAGGTTCACTCGGCGGATCTTGCTGATCATCATGCTCCAGTCGGGTGCTGCGTTCGGGCAGCAGAGGAGAGTCTGACATGAATGCGCATCACGGGCCGGTATTACAACTCCGTCTTGGGCTGATCGAGCATCGACGTATGCGGCTTGGTCCGATCCCGAGCCGGGTTCTCGGTGACGATCACAGTCGTCGCCGAAGACGAGACGAAGGTCTTCTCGACGGGCGACGCAATGCGAGTCTGCCCGTCTTGAGGTCGCGGATGAGGGATCCGAGTTCGTGCATGAAGCTATCGAACTGACTCCCGGCGGCCTCATCCTCCGACCGATGAACCACGACAAAACTCTGGCGCGAACAGGCCATCACGAAGGCGCTGTCGATGCTGCTCCCTGGGATGAGGCACCAGAGACGCGCGTCACCGAAGTCGAAGAATACAGGGACGTTCAGCCCCGACCACTCCCGCAGTAGTCTGCACCTGTCAGCGTTGGTAGCGCGAGCAAAGGGAAACTGTGGCGTTCCGAGAATCGGTTGGCCGTCCACGACTTCGCCGAACTGCTTGATGTCCGTCTTCCGTCGCGTTCCGTCTACGACCCAGGTGATCTTCTTGTAGAAATCGGTCCGTGCGTGCCGCTCACGTGGGTCCAAGAACGAATGCTGGAACTCAATGACCCAGTCATTCGCGGTCTTGATGTCGGCAATGTGCTTCTCGCCAGTGTCAGAGTGGAAGACGATCTCTTGCCAGTCGGCGGGGAAGAGGTTCTTCCATCCTCGGTGCCAGGGCCCTTCGTTCTCCCACCACGCGTCGCAGTCGCGTCTGCTCTTGTGCGCCCAGTGGTCGACGTAGGTGTCGCCGCAGTGCGCGATCACGACCGAGTCGCACACGGGGCATCGCCCCTTGCCGCCCTTGAACGCTTCCGATCGAACCCCGTCGACGAGTGCGTACTTCATTGATCCAGTCTCGCATCCAGGTGTCAGATTGCAGCGCGCCCCCAGGCGCGCGCACAACGACCTTGACGGAAGAACACGGTATCCGGCCGTGATGTCAGATCCGGTCGTGCCTGACTCGGTTCTGGCGTCCCGACGCAGTCTGGCAGCGATCGGCGCAACCGATCTCAGGCACCTGGACTCACCCGCTCGACGCGACCCGGCGGACGGCGGCGGCGTCGGGTTGAGTCGAATCTCAGCCGGAAGAATGGGCCGCGGGCGATAGTGGTGCGAATTGACCCCGGAGACCGACTGAGCTGAAATCCTTCTGACGGCCTTGGCTGTGCCGTATGGCGTCGCGGTTGGTCGTGTAACATGCCGGAAGTATGGATGTTTTGCCTAGGAAACGTCTCTCTGAAGAGATGATAAGCGACGCCGCTCTGTCGGAACCGCCTTGGCCGTGCCGAATGAGCACCCCGATGGCTTCGTTCAGATGCCGCTCAGCCGCAGCTCACGCCGATGATCCCGCGAGACCGTGGGGGAGGGCGAGCGGCGCGATGTCGACGCCTTGGCATCGATGTTCCGGGGCGCGGCGTTCCAAGGCCAGCTTGGGCTGGACCTCGCGTGCCGGAGCAGGAGGCGCGTTTTGAACGCTGTCGAGATCGAACAGGCCATCACGGCTCTTGCGGAGCAGCAGTTCGACCGCCCCAATTTTCCTTTCGCCTTCCTCGAAGCATTCGGCAACAAGAAGACCACGATCAAGCGACTGCGCAGCGGGACCTCGAATAAGTCAGACCTCGGCGGCGTCCTCCAGACCAACAACATTCACATCCATGCCTGCGATGCTGGGCAAGTGACGAAAGCGCTCGAAGCACTGCGAGCAAGCCCGGCTACTGCCAAGGCGAAGGCAAAGTTCATTCTCGCCACCGACGGCACAGACTTCGAGGCAGAAGATCTCGCAACCGGTGAAACGATCGCCTGCGACTACAAGGACTTCCCGGATCATTTCGGCTTCTTTCTGGCCTTGGCGGGCATCGCGACCGTCCGCCAGATCAGTGAGAACGCCTTCGACATACGAGCAACGAGTCGGCTGAATCGTCTGTATGTCGAGCTCATTCGGGAGAATCCCGACTGGGGAAGTGCTGAGCGCCGACATGACATGAACCACTTCATGGCTCGGCTGATCTTCTGCTTCTTCGCTGAAGATACGGACATTTTCGCCGTGAAGAACATGTTCACAGACACCGTCGAAAAGATGAGTGCGCGAGACTCATCCAACACGCACGAAGTCATCAGCACCCTGTTTCGCGCCATGAACCTTGAACCGGAGCAGCGCGCAGACTCGGGTATCCCTCGGTGGGCAGAAGGCTTTCCCTATGTGAATGGCGGTTTGTTCTCGGGAAGCATGGACGTGCCCCGGTTCAGCAAGATCGCTCGATCCTACCTGCTCCACGTTGGTGGTCTCGATTGGACGAGGATCAACCCCGACATCTTCGGTTCGATGATCCAAGCGGTCGCCGAGGACGAAGAGCGCGGCGAACTCGGGATGCACTACACGAGTGTCCCGAACATCCTAAAGGTGCTGAACCCACTCTTTCTGGACGATCTCCGCGAACGGCTTGACGAAGCGGGCGACAATGGCCGCATCCTTCTCAACCTGCGCAAGCGGATCGCGAAGATCAGAGTGTTCGACCCGGCGTGTGGATCAGGGAACTTTCTCGTCATCGCCTACAAGGAGATGCGCGCGATCGAGGCCGAGATCAACGATAGGCGCGGCGAGGCAGGTCGCCGCTCTGAGATTCCGCTCACGAATTTTCGCGGGATTGAGCTTCGGGACTTTCCTGCCGAGATCGCGCGGCTTGCGCTGGTAATCGCCGAATTTCAATGCGACGTGCTTTACCGAGGGAACAAGCTTGCGCTCGCTGCGGTCCTGCCGCTTCGCAACGAGAACTGGGTCACTTGCGGAAACGCGCTGCGCATCGACTGGCTGCGCATTTGTCCCCCGACCGGGCCTGGTGTGAAGGTTCGCGCTGACGACCTGTTCTCGACTCCGCTCGATCAGGCCGAGATCGACTTCGAGAATGAAGGTGGCGAAACGTACATCTGCGGAAATCCGCCGTACCTCGGCGGCAAGGATCAATCTGCCGAGCAAAAGGACGACATCGCGGGAGCGTTTGGGACTAACAAAAACATTGGGGAGCTTGACTACGTTGCCGCTTGGCTATGGAGGGGTGCGGAATACGTGGTGCAGACCGACGCGCGGGCTGCATTCGTTGCGACGAATTCCGTCAACCAAGGCGCGCAAGTTCATCAGCTCTGGCCAAGAATCTTCGGTCTTGGCGTGGAGATCTATTTCGCTCACAAGGATTTTCAATGGTCAAACAACGCGGCAAAGAACGCGGCCGTCATCTGCTCAATCATTGGCCTGAAGGTCGAAGGCAAGGAGTCAAAACGCCTCTATGCAGAGGGGATGGTTCGCGAAGTGGATTGCATCGGTCCGTATCTCGTTCCGGGGAACAAGACGGTCGTTACTCCTGCGCGCGCTTCGATTTCAGGCCTTTCACCAATGATCACGGGGAACAGTGCGTACGATGGAGGCCATCTCCTGCTCTCTGATGGTGACCGGCGTGAGCTGGTGGCTCAAGCGCCGCAGGCGGAGAGCCTTATTCGCAAGGTTTATGGCTCTGTGGATTACATAAGTGGTGAGCAGCGATACTGCCTCTGGATCGCAGATGATCAGCTAGATCATGCTCGCGGAATTCTTGAGGTGCAGGAGCGTATCCAGAACACCCTTGAATTTCGTCGCGAGGGTGGCCAGGTAGCGAAAACTCTTGTTGGTCGTCCGCATCAGTTTCGATACACGCATCGTGCCGAGCGGCAAGTAATTATCGTCCCGAGATCATCGTCGGGACGCCGCACATACATTCCGTTCGGTCTCCTGTCTCAAGAGTGCATAGTGAACGACTCGGCGCAAGCGATTTACGATGCGCCGGTGTGGCATCTCGCGATTCTTCTGAGCTTGACTCATATGGCATGGGTTCGCGTCGTGTCGGGCAAGTTGAAGGTCGATCCGCGCTATTCGTCGGCGCTCTGTTACAACACCTTCCCAGTTCCGATGCTTACGGACAAGAACAAACAAGACCTGACGAGGTGCGCCGAGGACATCCTGTTGGCACGGGAGCGTCACTTTCCAGCCACTGTTGGTGATCTCTATGACCCTGAAGCGATGCCTGCTGACTTGCGGGCGGCACATGATCGCAACGACGAGGTGCTTGAGCGCATCTACATCGGCCGTCGGTTCAAGAATGATACGGAGCGATTGGAAAAGCTCTTCGACCTTTACACGAACATGATTGACGCGGGAAAGCCTGCGGGCGTCAAGAAGTGAAAGCCGAGGCGAGCGAATGAGCGACGCGAAGATGACGGTGCCCAGCGTATCCGTAACGTACGCCCGTACTGGGGCGTCGACCAAATCCAACGCTCTGGGTATGCGGCCGATGCAGGAGCGGGTGTACGAGAAGAGAGGAGAGCAATACCTCTTGATCAAGTCTCCGCCTGCTTCTGGGAAGAGCCGGGCCCTGATGTTTGTCGCGCTCGATAAGCTCAACAATCAGGGCATCAAGCAAGCCATCATCGTCGTTCCTGAGAGATCCATTGGTGCGAGCTTTCACGACGAGCCGCTATCGGAGTTCGGGTTTTGGGCAGACTGGGAAGTCGAGCCGAAATGGAACCTGTGTGATGCCCCGGGCGATGAGGGCGGTGGCAAGGTCAGGTCGGTCGGGACCTTTCTTGAATGCGATGACCGCGTGTTGGTTTGTACTCACGCGACGTTCCGGTTCGCGGTCGACTCTTTCGGTGTTGAGGCGTTCGACGGTCGATTGATTGCGGTCGACGAGTTTCATCACGTTTCCGCGAACCCCGACAACAAGCTCGGCCAGCACCTCGGGCAGCTCATCGCTCGCGATCGCACGCACATCGTTGCGATGACCGGTTCCT
>JANQQY010000319.1 GCA_028284845.1 Spirochaetales bacterium | reverse complement strand
AGGTCAGTGCCGTGGCTCGGTGAACCGTGATGATTTCAACCTCGCTCTCCACGAAGTCGTTGTTCCCGGAACGATACGAGACGGTGATGTTCACCGGCGCGGGTGTGCTCTCCTGGAGGCCGAGCGTACGATCCGAAATAGGTAGCCGAATCTCCAACTCGGCCTGCTCGCCCGGACCAAGGCTATCGAGGGATCCCCCCGGTGTGGCGAACTCGAGAAATCGCATCTCTGCGGAGAGTCGGATCTCTGTCGCCGCCGTCGTGCCGGTGTTTCTGATGGTCACCGTCCCCGCCGGTTGATCCTGATATACGGTGAAGAGCGAGGGAAAGATGTCGGCCAGGGCGATGTTGTCGAGTGAAAGCGGCGGGCGCTCGCGCGTTGGGTTCTGCGTTTCCTCGTAGCGGCGACGCAGCTCGTCCAACTTCTGCTGCGCGTCGCCCGGGCTGTCGCTTCGCCTGATGAGATCCTCAAGGACCTCCTGGGCCCGTTGATACGAGTAGGCTGCCGTCGATACTCCGTATTGCTCGATCAGCCGGATTGCGCGCTCGTAGAGCCGTCCCGCCTCTACCTCGAGCCGGCGGATCACCACCTCCTCCCGAGCCGATGAGATGTTGCTGTCGAGCGGATTGAGCCCGTAGGCATCCTCCCACGTCTTCGCGGCAAGCTCCCATGCCTCGAGACTCTCATAGATTCTGGCACGGTCCGCCAGCGCAGTCTGGTCGAACGGGTTTTGTCGGAGGAGCTCGTTGACCTCAAGGATCTGTTCTTCTGCTCTCCCGAATGAGCCTGCTTCCATGGCGCGATCGATATCGAGCACCTGGTAGATGAACTTGCTCGACACGTTTAGCCCGTAGATCGTGCCGGTCGTTTCGTCGTAGTGGAACTGGTTGATCAGGAGCCACTCATTCGGCAACACCTCTTCGATCTCAGCGAAGGGAAACTCCCATTTGAGCGCACCGTTGGGTCGGACCATAGCGAAACGATCGCCAAAGACCATAAAGGTCTCACCGTTCGCAAGCGGCTGAAAGAACTTCATCGTGAGACCGATGTCGAACGGTACCTGAGGAAAGACCATGTCGATTCGGTTGCCATCCCTGTCAAAGACGAACAGAGACCGATGCGTGGGCTCCCAGATCCACAGGGTGCTCTCCGGGCCCGTATTCATATAGGTGATGTAGGTGCTTTCCGGGAGTTCAAGCTCGATTGGAGTGATGCCGTCGTTCCCGATTCGAAGAAACTGCTGGTTCATATCCAGCGTGAAGATCGATCCGTCGTCTGCAACGGCGAGACTTGTTGTGGCTGAGCGAGTCGGGACGCGGAAGGGTTCCGGAATGCCTGGTATAAATCGAAGCACGCCTCCCTGTGAGAGCGAACCGGCCGCGAGTGTCCCGGCTTCAGTTACCCCAACTTGCATTGCCCATGCCCCAGTCACTCCTGCATCGACACCAATCTTGCGTTGCTCACGAAAGAATCGGTCGAGCTCGACGATAGCCGTTCCGCCTGCGAGGAGGAGATTTCCGTTGTTCGTGTTGAGGGAGTAAGGATAGAGACTCGCGGCGAACTGCATGTCGCCGGTCGCTATGTAGTCGGTAACAAAGTCTTGCAGATAGGCGAGGTTGCCGCGCGGCGTCGCCCTGCCGGACGAGAGGACAGCATCTATGAACCCGAACATTTTCGAGAGTTCACGGTAGAGGGTATCTGTCCACGGCATCTGGTAGGAGATCGTTTCGGACGCCCCGCCCGGGCCTGTGGCGTTCATCACGAGGAAGGTAGATCCCGGGATCTCCGCAGCGATGATATCGACTTGAATCGACGCCCGTGGCGCTCGGACTGACGTTCCAAATCCCTGGTACCCAACCCTCAGATCCTCGTAGAGCACCTCCGCCTCGTTGATGGCACGGATGATCTGATCGTCAAGAAATCTCTGTGTTTCCGCCGACGGGACGCTCAACGTTGGTCGCCCGATCTGTATGATTCCTGATATCGCTGGAACCGCCACACCAACGATCAGCAACAAACCGAGAACCACTCTTCGTGCCGGGCTATTCATGACTTGGACGGTAGCACATCGCCCGTGCCAGGTTCCAGTTGACTGCAACCTCAGGCCGGCGAGCCCACAAGCGACTGCGGTCTCCACGCGCACACGGCGGCAAAGGTCCCGACTGACGCTCCGCGAAAGCGTTAGTATCTTCGCGACATGAAACGGATCTCTGGAGTTATTGCACTTCTTTGCATAGTGGCGGGCGCCGTCACGGCAGATCCCGTCGGCAGTGGCGCAGCTGTCCTGGATTCCTTCTCGAGCAGTGCAGAGAGCTTCCGGCTTGTGCAACTTGCCGAGGGGCTCTCTCGCCCGTGGGGTCTTGCCTTCCTTCCGGACGGTGACATGCTCATCACGGAGCGCCCGGGTGCCCTTTGGCGATTCGACGGCTCTCAGTTCGATGAGGTCTCGGGTCTCCCGGATATCGATGCGAGCGGGCAGGGCGGCTTGCTCGACGTTGTAGCCGACCCTGACTTTGATTCCAACGGTTGGATCTACTTCAGCTACGCGTCTCGATATCGGATTGGTTTGGGCACAAAGGTCGCTCGCGGCAGACTGCGTGGCTCCGAGTTGACCGATGTTGAGGAGCTCTTTCGAATGAACCGGAGCACCACCGGGGGCAGGCACTTTGGCTCTCGGTTGGTCTTTGGTACCGACGGCATGCTCTACTTCACGATCGGGGA
>JANQQY010000309.1 GCA_028284845.1 Spirochaetales bacterium | reverse complement strand
AGATTTCTCGCAATCTCGTTGGCTCGTTCCTTGTCCGGCCCTGTTACCAAGACCAGCGTCGACCGCTGGTTGTATCGTTCGGCGCGGAGCATGGGGGCGATAGCGCTGCGGTCCCAGTTGAAGTTCCTGAGCCGGACGTTCTCGCGGATCCACCCCTCCGTGTCCTCGGCCTTGCCGCGGATGATACCGCCGCCTCGAATCTCGTACTCTTCAACGATGACAAAGCGCGAGGTCGAGGCGATCTCATGCACGGGATCGAATGCGATATCGCTATCGAAGGTAAGCTCGACTTCGGCAACGTCATGACGTTCAATCATCGCCTTCCGTCGGCTCGATTTCAGACTCGAACCATCGAGGACACGAACGATCTTCTCGAGCTTCACCGGCGATCTGCAGGTGCCGCTCTTGAAGATGTACTCCTTCCCCCGCTCCATGGGACTCCTGCCCAACCAGAAGAGATTCGCCCGGATTCTGTTGGCCACCTGCGGCGGCGGCTGATCAGCTCTGGCGGCAACCTGGCCCCGCGTCAGGTAGAGCTGTTCTCGAATCGTGAATCCCGTCGCGTCCGGCGCCGACATCTCCTCGACGGGGTCGGCTGCGAATCGCTCGAAGCCCTCGACCGTCGTGCGCTTTCCGGACGGATAGAAGACAACCTCGTCGTCTTTGTGGAGTCTGCCGGAGGCGATGCTTCCGGCGACGATCCGGCGGGCGTCGCCGAACTTGGTGAATTTGTAGATGCCCTGGATCGGCATCCGAAAGGGTAGATCCGCGAGGTCGGCAGTCCGAGCGAAACCATCGAGCTGCTCGATGACCGTTGGTCCGGTGTACCAGGGCGTCGAGCTCGAACTCTCCACGATGTTGTCACCGCCTATCCCGCTCACCGGGATGAAGGGAACCTTGTCCGCGTCAATGTCGATGCCTTTCAAGAAGCGACGGTAGCGCCGGACGATTCGTCTGAACACCTTCTGGTCGTAGTCAACGAGGTCCATCTTGTTCACGATGACCGCAAGCTGTGTGACACCCAGCATCGATAGCAGGTAGCCGTGCCGCCGCGAGTTCTCCTGGATGCCCTCGTGCGCGTCGATGACCAGGAATGCGACATCGGCCCGGCTCGCGCCGGTCACCATATTCTTCAGAAACTCGATGTGACCGGGCGCGTCAATGATGATGTAGTCGCGTGCAGAGGTGGAGAAGAAGACCCGGGCCGAGTCAATCGTGATGCCCTGCGCCTGCTCGTCCTTCAGAGCGTCGATCAAGAAGGCATACTCGAACGGTTTCGAGTTCCGTTCGCACGCCGCCTTGACCGCCTCGAGCTTCCCATCCGGAAGGGAGGAGGTGTCTGCGAGCAGCCTACCGATGATGGTGCTCTTGCCGTGGTCCACGTGCCCAACGATCACCATCTGCATCTGCGGGCGGCCCACGACAGCTCCATTCGCATGTTCGGGGACCTGCGAGAGTGCATTGGATGTGGTTTCCGACCTCGTCTCCGGCACCCGAACTCCTACATGTATCCGCTCTTCCTGAGCGTTTCGAGACCGCCATCCTCGGCATCTTGAGCGCGACCACTCCGCTCTGCGACGTTCTTCAGCTGCCCGCTCTTGAGTTCATCTATGATTTCGCGCGGATTACGCGCCGTCGACTCTATGGGGAAGGTGCAGGGGGCACAGCCGAGTGACCGGTAGCGAGTCCCATCACCCTGATCATAGTAGAGCGACACCGTCGGAATCTTCTCCCGCTCGATGTATTCCCAGATGTTGAGCTCGGTCCAGTCGAGCAAGGGATGAATTCGGAGGTGCGTTCCCGGCGCAAACTCGGTCTTGTACTGGTTCCAGAACTCAGGCGGCTGGTCGCCGATGTTCCAGTCGTTGCGTTGGTCGCGAGGAGAGAAGTAGCGCTCTTTGCTGCGTGAGCCCTCCTCATCGGCACGAACGCCGGCGATCACGCCGGTAAACACGGTGCCGCTCGTGTCTTCCTCGTAGCCACCGATGCTGTGGTCAAAAATCACACGAGGTCCCGTTGCGTTAAGCGTTGCATGCAGCGCGCTGGTCTTGAGGGCGGCACAGCATTGAACGCGCGTAAGCTTGCCGTTCGGGTAGGTCTCTCCGGAATCGAGTGCGGCACGATTCTGCCCAACGACCATCGTCAAGCCCCATTCGGCGGTCAGGCGGTCTCGGTATTCGATCATCTCCGGAATCTTGTAGCTCGTATCGATGTGGATGAGGGGGAAGGGGACGTGGCCAAAGAACGCCTTTCGTGCAAGCCAGAGCAGGACGGTAGAATCCTTCCCAATCGACCAGAGCATCCCAAGGTCTTTGAAGCTTGCGTACGCCTCTCTCAGGATGTAGACGCTTGTATTCTCCAGTATATCAAGGTGGTCCATAGATCCCTGGCGGCCGCTCTCCCAGGCTGCGGACTGGTCCCGCAATCTCTCGGTCGCTGGCCGACTCTACCACAATGATATTCGCGTGTTTACCCCTGTCCTGCGCGTATGTCTGAGAGAATCTCCGTAATTCGGGCGTGATGCTCCGGCTTCGCCTCGACGCGACCCCATCCGAGCGGCACCTGAAAGATCCCGTCGTAGGCCGAATCGTGGTTGCTTCGGATGAAATGGGGGATTCCTTCCTCATCAAGGATCGACGCCAAGAGGTTCGCCTCGATCTCGTTCTGCAGCTCGCCCGCGTTGGTTGTTGAGTCCATGTGTCTCATTACCCGCCGATGCGAGAAATGGCAACCCGATGGTGATCTTCCGTACACATTGGTGTATGGTCAGGTCGATGGGGCACGTGAGAAAGCTGCTGACGGCTGCACTCCTCTTTGTCGCCGCCGTCGCTTCGGCGCAATCGGTTGACGTTACCTTCGTCAATCGGACCGGCGCTACCATCTTCTTCCTCTATGCATCTCGGACTGATGCCGACTCATGGGGCAACGATCTCCTAGGATCGACGGTCCTTCCAGACGGTGGCATCTTCCGGGCCCGAATACGCGGTCGCGGCCCGCTCGACGTGCTCGCAGTCGACGCAAACGATAATGAGTTTATCGTTTGGGAGTGGGACCCCGGTCCGGAACGACGAATCGTCATTACCACGAACGATTACGCCGGATCGCGACCACGGGGCAGCGATGTCGGTGCCATCTCGTGGATCAGCATTGTGAACGATACCAACTACGACATAGAGGCGATCATAGTTGCACCCTCGGGCGCCGAGGATTGGGAGGAAGGTCAGCGCTTCCTACGCCGCGGTGAGTTTCTCTTTGACGGAGAAGACTTCATAGCCGAGGTGGATGTGGAACGCTTTGATACCGTCGTCTACGACGTCCTCCTCATCGATGTTGACGGTGACAGCTACATCAAATGGGACATCAATTTCGAGCTCCAAACCGAGGTGATCTTCACTCTCGATGACCTCGTTTGGTAGCGCCGGCTACTGCCCTCTCGTCTCTCCAATGTCTATAATCCCTCCCCTATACCTTTGCTTGACAAAGGGTTAGGGCTGGTCTATCTTGCTCAATCACATACAGTAGTGGAGGGAATGGATGCAGCTTGTGCTTTGGATCACCCTTCCGCTTGCTGGTTTGATTCTAGGTTGGCTAGTACGGTGGATATACGCCAGATTTCAATTGTCCGCGTCCGAGCAGCGCGCAGAGCGGCTGAAGAGGGACGCGGTAAAAGAAGCAGAGTCGCTCAAAAAAGAACTGGTCCTGGAAGCAAAGGATCAACTGCTTCGGGAGCGAAACCAACAGGAACGAGAGCTCCGAGAGGAGCGAGGTGAACTCCAGCGTTTTGAGAAGCGTCTTCTTCAAAAGGAAGAGAACCTAGAAAACAAGCTTGCAGGCGTTGAACGGCAACAACAGACCTTTGCTGATCGTGAAACACAGATCAGCGCGAAAGAGAACGAGCTTTCGGATCAGGAAGCAAAGTGGCGGGTTGAGCTTGAGCGGATCTCAGGACTGACCGCCGACGAAGCGAAACGACAGCTTATTGGCTCTCTTGAGAACGACGCCCGGCATGATGCCCAGGCGCTCGTGAACAAGATTGAGCAAGAGGCCAACGTCACGGCAGAGCGCCGTGGCAAAGAGATTCTTATCTCCACCATCCAACGGATGGCGAGTGAGGTGAACGCAGAGGTCACGGTTTCGTCCGTTGCGCTGCCGAACGATGAGATGAAGGGTCGGATCATCGGCCGAGAGGGTCGAAACATCCGGACCCTCGAGACGCTTACCGGGGTCGATGTCATCATAGATGACACGCCTGAAGCGGTGGTTGTCTCTTGCTTTGATCCCGTACGCAAAGAGATCGCGCGCCGCAGCCTTGAGCGCCTCATCTCCGACGGTCGGATCCATCCAACTCGAATCGAAGAGGTTGTCCAAAAGACGACGCAAGATGTCTCGCAGTCGATCTACGACGAGGGCGAGAAGGTCCTGTTTGAGCTTGGTATGCACCAGATGAAGCCGGAAGGCGTCCGGGGCATCGGCCGACTGCAGTATCGTACCAGCTACGGTCAGAATGTC
>JANQQY010000303.1 GCA_028284845.1 Spirochaetales bacterium | reverse complement strand
TCGATGGGGTCGCCCTCCTCGCTCACAAACACCGTGCCACCAAGGAGTGTGAGTATCGCAGCCTCCGAAAGTGGCGGATCACTTCGCCACGTGGGGGCGAACTCACTCAACGGCCGCTCGTCTGCGACAAGATAGATTCTGACCGGACCGTCCTCGCCAATCTCCCGGATCTCCGCGTTGACGCTCAGCCGCGGATCAAAGCCGGTCTCGTCTTCGGCGAAGATGATCTCCCCCTCACGAATGTAGAAGGAGCGGTCGAAGTAGAAGACCTCACCGCCCTGGATCTGGACTCCCCCGTCGACGGAGAATGAGCGAGGGTCCTCCTCATAGGTGATTCGCACGGTCTCGTTGATGCCGGCTGAGCCCCGGAGGATGGGAAATGCCTGCGTGGGCCAGAGGAACTCGACGCCACGGTCTGTGGTGACGTTGAGGTCAACGCTGAGCTCACTCGGTGGCCCGTCGCCCTGCTCGATCTCCTCCTGGTCAGCAAGCGTGATGCTCATTGGCGACGCGACGAGGTCCCCGGTGATCGCTATGCCTCCAGGGTCTCCCGAGACAATGAGCGTTCCCGCTCCATACCCGTCGATCTCGATGTCTCCAAACTGATTTGCGATCCGAATGGGATCATCGTCGACCGTCTCAACTCGAACCTCGTAGATATCCGGAATCCAGCGTGAGAAGAGCGCCGTCATTCCTACGCGCGCACGACCCTCGGGCGCTGCGACCTCCGCCTCGCGGACGGTCATCTGCTTCTCGTCGAAGACCACAAAGGTTCGCGCCGGTCCTACCGATCCTCCAAGGATGTCGATCTCCGCCGTCACACCGTCTGCGACCAGCGTGCCGTAGAAGTCGGGATCGTTGATGGGACCGACGATTCGGACACTTCCGGATGCGCTTCCACCTGTGAGCCCAAAACCGCGCGAATCGAGGATGCCCCAGAGCCTTCCAATCCGGCCTTCGACATTAAAGAAGTCTGCCTCCAACTCGCCGTCGTCGAGGACCCCCACGCCGTCAAATGTGAGGGGCAGCGGTTCTCGAGTCGCCATTTGGATGTTGCCTTCTGAGTCCAGCGTGATCGCCATCGCATCGTCCGGCCCACCAACAGCGGCAAAGCTTGTCCCTTCTCGGGAGAGTCTGAACGGCCAATCCGAGGGAAGTCCCTCTTGGACGGGGATCCCCGCGAGAAGGACATCGGTGGCGAAGTCTCGCTCCGCCAGATCCGCGAGTGCGACGGCACCGCCAAAGCCTCCGCTGACACTCACTCCAATTTCTCGATAGCGCTCGCCGAGCCGCTGTGTGTAGAAGCCTGACGCGACGATCTCCCCGGTCGTCAGGTCGATCGAGCCGCCGACGTCACGGCCGCCGACCCGGACGAACTGACCATTCGCATTCGAGAGCTCTATCCGGTCCGGCAGGATGGCAATATCACCGGATACGACAAGCGGATCATTGTTGAATCGAGCGTTTACCAGTTCGGCGGAAACCCGCGTCTCAAACGCCCCAAGCGGGCCGGCGACCTCCACGGTACCGCTCACGCTTCCCTCGATTGCCGTCTCGCCGAACCG
>JANQQY010000296.1 GCA_028284845.1 Spirochaetales bacterium | reverse complement strand
CTGCTACGACCGACTCTGAGGAGACCGAGCGCGATGAGAAACCGCGCGAACGACGACGATCACGGCGCCGGAAGCAGAAGCTCAACTGGCGCGAGATATGGGATGATTGAGGAAGTGATGGTAGGATGCGACCGGGGGACGAGATGAACGTACGCCGAGGTGTTTGGCTTCTAGCGATTGGCGCGCTTGTACTGGCCAGTTGTGCCTCCGATCCGGAGGTCGTTGATGAGTCGGTCACCGACGCTACGCCCGAAGAGGAGACCTCCGCTGCCGCGGAGACGAGAGACGAGGCAACTGCCGAAAGCTCAGCCGGGCCTCTTGAGGAAGACGGCGTAGCGACCTTTGTCACGCGTACCGGAGCGAGCTTCTCGAACGGCGAGATCGTTGATCTCCCCACGGGAGGGCCGGCCGAGGGACAACTTATCCCGTCGAGCAGCCGGTCAGACGTGACTCTCTACGTAACCCGGGATGGGAGCGTTCCATCGGCCTCAAACAACTGGGGCGGCCCCATCGCCCCTGGGATTCAAAGAGTCATCAGCCGTCCACTCGAGGGCGCGGCTACCTATCGCGTCGCGGCCGAGCTTGACGGTGAATACAGTGATCCGTTTACGCTCGTCGTCATCTGGACTCACGAGGAAGGCATTGAGCTGGCCGCCCCGGAGTTCCGTGTTGCGGGGTCGCCCGTTCGTGGATCGATCGAGCTCCCTGTCTCTGATGGCGAGGATGAATCGGCACGACTCGAAATCGCCAGTGACTACGGTGCGGCAACACTCTATATCACCCGTGACGGCAGCGATCCTTCGGTCGACAACTTCTGGAGATCGCAGCTTGCCGACGGGACCTTTATCTTCTCCCCTGGAGCCACGGCGGCCGAATATCGTGTCATCGCCATCTGGCAAGGATCGCAGAGTCCGGTTCAGTCGATTTCAGTCGAGTGGGTCGAGTAGGACGTGATTACCTCAACACGCCTGTTCTCCCATTGCCGTTCCTCCTGATCGGAGACCGGTTCACTCCCGCCAAGAGCCTCAAGACTTGCCTCAGACGAGAGGCCGGCGGCGCTCATTGCGTTTACAAGGAAGGTTGTCACCGCAGTCGCCCGCGCCGCCGAAAGTTCAAGGCGCGATCCTTCATTGCCGTAGAGCGCCGTATGACCGCGAACGGTGAGTCCAACGCGAAGACTCTCCCGCACATCGACCTGGGCGCTGGACGCCCAGTCTTGCAGCTCCACCACGAGCTGCCGGAGAGCCGCCGTGGTCTCAGCGGTCAACTCGGAACTCTCCGGCAGGAAGTAGACCACACGAGGATCCGGCGCAGGCGGCGGCGCTGAGGGCACCCCACCGGAATGCGCAGGATCCGCCGACCGTGACGCCTCTTGGGGCGCAGGCTCCACCGCAGAGGGTCGCCGCTCCACCGACGGCGGCGCCTCTTCCGGAGCGTTCTCCTCCGGCGCCGACTCTACCGACGCCTGCGCGGCCTCTGCAGGAGCGGGCTCCTGGTGTATCTGTTCCCCCGTCCGTCGCGCTGTTTCTGCTGTCTCAGAAGGCGTCGGCGACTCGCCCGAGGCCGTAGTCTCCTCCGTGGTGTCTACGGCCGCTGAACGTGCACGCGTTGCAGCTGGGTCGGTCGCTGGTTCGACACGGTCCATTGCCGGGACCGTGCCGCGTCGGTCTCTCCCAATCCGGCCCTCGCTCCACGTCCAAACACCGCCGCCGGCGATCCCCGCAAGGAGGATGATGAGGAGGGCGACCCAGAAGCCCCTGCCGTCTGGTGGTCCGGCGGGAATCTCCCGGCCAACGTCCACGACCGTCTCTTCAATCAGTTCGCCATCTATTCGAAGTGCAATTCGTGTCTCCCCGCGCACATGGCCGGAGACAACAATGCTGGGTCGCTCTCGACCTCTGAGGACGTCCGTGACATAGAATGTGTGGACGTTGACCCGCCTGCGCCCATGTAGCAGGTATACCTCAACGTAGACTCGGTCTTGGTTAGGAACCATCGTTGTCAGGTCGAGGACGTTCGAGGATCCGTCCCCGATTTTTAAGAAGGGGACAAGATCACGATTGTCTACCAGCACGGCCAACGAACGGGGCACGTCGAGATTATCCCGCACAACCATCACGCCCACAACACCTGATTGAAGCCATCCGGGGATTCAGCTACCTTCTCGCTCATGCAGGATGGATTCCGCATCGGGGTTGTGAGCGGAAAGCTTGGTGACGTTGATGGAGTATCCCTTGAGGTAGACAAGTGGATCGGTGTTCTCGAATCGATGGGGCACGAGGTCTTCACCGTTGCGGGGAAGTACTCATCCACACTCGCCGCCCCGGGACCTGAAAGTCAGGCGACGCTGCCGGAGATTCGGTTCGATAGCGACGAACAGCGCGAGTACGAGCAACTCGTCTTTCCGCACCTCAGTCGTCGTCCTCCCCATCTCAGCGTTGAACAGATCGAACGACTCGTAGAACAGCTTGAGTCGCATGGCGCGGAAGTCGCCGGGCGTCTCCAAGACATCGTTCGCGATTGGGACATCGACGTCCTCATCGCTGAGAATACCAATGCGATGCCGATGACTCTGCTTGGTGGCCTCGCCGTTCACCGCGTTGCGACCGAGGGCCGCCTGGCAACGGTCTTTCATCACCACGACTTCTGGTGGGAACGAAGTCGGTTCAGCGACAATCGCATCCGCGATCTCCTGACTCGAATCATGCCGCCGGCAGACCTTGGACTGGAGCACGTCGTGATCAGCTCATACGCGGCGCATGTGCTCAGATCACTAAAGCGAGTCATCCCACGCGTCATCCCGAACTGCGAGGACTTCGACAACCCGGTCACATTCGACGACTACAATCGCACCTTCCGCCAGGAGCTCGGCTTTCGTGAGGACGACATCCTCGTGGTGCAACCCACTCGCATCGTCCCACGTAAGCGAATTGAAGACTCGGTCAATCTTCTTGTTCGATTCTGCGAACGCTACCCGCAGTTCAAGGATCGGATTCACTACATCATCTCGCTCTATCAGGGAGATGAGCCCAACGAGAACTACATCGAACAGATTCGATCCCAAGCCGACGCAGCGGGCATTCCCTTTCACATGATCTCGGACAGGGTTGCTTCCGCTCGGAGCACGACATCGGACGGTCGCCCCGTCTACACCAACCGTGATGTTCTTGCGAACGCAGACTTGGTGACCTATCTCCCCATCTGGGAGGGCTTTGGAAACGCCTTGCTCGAGGCGATCGCTGCACGTGTACCGGTCGTGACAACGACCTATCTCGTCTACAAGACCGATGTCATGACCACCGGCCTTCGAACGATCGAAGTCCGGGATCGCTACGACGAGGACGGATCCCTCGTCATTCCCGATAGCGCGCTCGATGCTATTGAGCACGTCCTTACCCATCCGGAGGTCCGGATCGAGATGACCTCGCACAACTTCGCCGTTGCCAATCGAGAGTTTGGACTAGGCGTGCTTCAAGAGCGGTTCTCAGCCCTCTTTTCCGGGTATGGGGATGAAATCCGGGCGTCTCGCCAACGGCTCCTGAAGAGTAAGCAGTTCTACTCGGTCTGAGGCGTCGCGCTTGGATCGGCCTCAAACGTCTCAATCGTCGCCTCTTCCGGTGCAATCGCCTTGAACACAAAAAAGAGAACAACACCAAGGGCGAACATCCCAAGGGAAATGATCTGACCTACCGTTAGGTGCAATACCGACGTCGTCAGCTGCGGGAGGGGCTCGGCTGCACCGATGCTCACGACGTAGCCTACCGTCTCGTCGGTGGCTCGAAAGTACTCTGCGACGAACCGAGCCAGGCCGTAGCCGAGGACATAGATGCTCGTCGCGCTCCCTGGAAACATCGGTCGCGGACGAACCACGAACCAGAGAACGAGCCAGAGCAGTACTCCTTCGAGAAGTGCCTCGTAGAGTTGAGACGGATGCCGTGGGAGGTTCACCA
>JANQQY010000293.1 GCA_028284845.1 Spirochaetales bacterium | reverse complement strand
TCAAGGACGGCAAACATGTCCTCGCCCTGATCGCCTTTGAGGGCAATGATCTCGTCCTGGGTCAGTATCCGTTCCCGAATCTCAGCCGACTTGATCTGTGCCTCGGCGGCAAAGAAGGGCAGAACGAGGATCTTCCCGGACCGAGCAATGAGTTGCTCTTGGAAGCCCTCGGGCTTGCGCTCCCTGAACATGATGATCTTGTTCTCAGTTGCAAAGCGAGCAGCACGTTCGCGGAAGGCCTTGAGGAGCTCTGAGATCTTCGATGCGTCAAATCCCGGTTCGACCCCGGGATCCTCCGCTGCCTCGTACTGGTCCGAGTCGGGATAGTCGAGTTGAACTGTCTGACCCTTAAAAAGGAAACTGACCGCAACGCCACGAGGCGCCTTGATTCGTTCAAACGCGCGGGAGAGATCGCGGAACAACTCGGCCGGCTGTTCGACTTCCGCGACATCGTCTTTTGAGTCGATCACGCGGGAGGTAAACGTCATGGGATTGTTCCTGAACCGAAAGAACGCAGTCAGCGAATCCATTTCCTCCGGAAAGGTGTCCTCGGTCAACCGAAGCCAGATCCGCTCGTCGGAGAATCGATCGATGGTCGCTTGCAGGCGTTCGGTCCCAACGTGGACCTCAACGGGATTCTTCGCTTCCGCGACGTTCTTGAGGATAAATTCCTTCTCAATCCGACGTATCTCGTTCGCCACGGTTCCTCCGCGGAATCTACCAAAGCGAAGACTCCACGATTTGAATGTCGGCAATATACCATCCGCCCTCTCCACTTTCCATGACAAGCTCGCCCACAAGGTCGACACCATCTCCAGCCAGCCGGAATGGAACAAACGCTTCGCCGCGATCACCGCTCTCCGGCGGAGCGAGCCTAAGCCGGGGCGCAACCATTGCCGAGGCGGCGTTGGAGACGTCGAGCAGGCTCTCGCGGACCGAACGGGAGAGCTCTTCCGGCAGCTCCGGTTGCTCCTGAGTCGCCGCGGTCAAGATCTGCCTCGCTGTCGCCTCTGCCTCGAGCTCCGCCGAGCTCAGGCCAGACTGTCGAAGCGAGCCAAGTCTGGAGTCGATTGGGTAGACTGGTGAGGGACCCATGCGTTCTGCCGCGAATGCAGCATCGCGAGGATCGAGGATTGGCAGTGCCGGGCGTTCTGGCGACGGTTCGGGCTCCTGCTCGCGCTGCCGGTCCCTGCCGGCATCGGTGAGCTCCATCCCGCCCGTATTCTCGTCCGGAACCATCGGCGGATCTTCTTCCCGTGAGCAACCGGCGAGCACCACAGAGATACCAAATGAGAACACCAGGATCACTACGACGCGAGCTGGACGCATGCGGGGGCATACTATAGATTGCGGGCGATGGACGCAAAGGATCACGTTCTCTGGCACCTCGATCGGGACTTCACCACCCCGGTTCGTGATCCACTCTGGGGCCACATCTATTTCACCGACGGCCTCTACTCGATCCTGCAGGCCGTTGAGTTCCAGCAACTCTCAAAAATCAAGCAACTTGGTCCGGCACATCTGGTCTACCCAGGAGCGACGCACACCCGTCTGGCGCACAGTCTGGGCGTCTACCACATTGCCTATCGGATGATCAGGTCGATTCTCTCCCGGGAGGGTGCCCCTTCTCTCAGCCGAGAACTCGTGGATGCATATCTCTGTGCCGCACTTCTTCACGATCTTGGGCACTTCCCCTTCACTCACAGCCTCAAAGAGCTTCCGCTTCGCGAGCACGAAGCGCTCGCCGCGGAGATGATTCAGAGCGGAGAGCTGGCAGCTCTGATTCGGGAGCGTGCGAAGATCGACCCGGCAATCGTTGCGCGGATCATCGATGAAGAACTCGATGATATGGGCGAGCCGTCCATTCCGTTCTTCAGAAGTCTGCTCTCGGGAACGCTCGATCCGGACAAACTCGACTACCTCAACCGGGATGCCTACTTCTGCGGGGTCCCCTACGGAACGCAGGACATCGACTTTGCTTTGAGTCGCCTCCGTCCGGTCGGCAGCGGTGTTGGACTCGAACTCACCGGCATATCCGCGGTTGAGAACATCCTCTTCAGCAAGTACCTGATGTACCGGGCGGTCTACTGGCACAGAAACGTCAGGGTCGCGACCGCGATGATCAAGCGTGGTCTGCACGACGGTCTCGCTCACGGACTGATACACGAGGAAGACCTCTACGGCCACACCGATGAGAGCTTCTACGCTGGTTTCTCGGGAAGGCGCGAGGCGCCATTCGAGTTGATTCGCCGCGTCTACGACCGGCAGCTCTACCTTCCGGTCGCCGACCTGCCGTTTGACGAGGACGATGAGCACCACGGGAGACTCATGGATCTCGATCTCCGTGCGGAGGCCGAAGAGCGCATCGTAACGATACTACGGCGGCCAGGCGATACTCATCTGCCCCTGGCGATCATCGACATCCCGGAAGGGATCAGTTTCGAGGTCAGCTTTCCTGTCGTCGATGGCGAGCGGATCGTGGACTACCCGTCGGCCGGATCCGTCTTCACGCCCCTCGTGATCTCGGACTTCACTCGGACGCTTCGCAGAGTTCGGCTCATTCTCCATCCCGAGCTCGCAGAGCGAGTTTCAGAGCCGATCGATCTGCTTCGAGAGGCAACCGGATTCCATGATTGATCTCTCGAATCGCCTCGTATTAAGATCACAGCAGAGCCGCACATGAAGTACTCAAAGCTAATGAAGGAACGAGTACGCAGGGTGAGCGTCCTCCTGAGAGAGCTCGGCTTCGAGATGCTGGACGGGGAGTTCCTGGAGG
>JANQQY010000281.1 GCA_028284845.1 Spirochaetales bacterium | reverse complement strand
GAGCATCCTGATCATCGGGAGCGGGCCTATCGTCATTGGGCAGGCGTGCGAGTTTGATTATTCGGGAAACCAGGCCGTTCGTGCGCTCAAGGAAGAGGGCTATCGAGTGATCCTGGTCAACCCAAATCCGGCAACGGTGATGACGACGCCGGGCACCGCTGACGCCATCTACATGGAGCCCCTCGAGGTCGCCTACGTTGAACGCATTATCGAGCGCGAACGCCCTGACGCTGTCCTCCCCACGATGGGGGGACAGACCGCGCTCAATCTGACGATGGATCTGGCGAAAGCGGGCGTCTTTGAGCGCCACGGTGTCGAAATCCTCGGGGCGCAGATCGCGGCTATCCGAAAGGCGGAGGATCGGGGTGAATTCAAGAAGGTAATCGCTGAGATTGGTCTTGAGAGTCCCAAGAGCGAGCTCGTCTCCTCCGTTGGAGAGGCACGATCATTCGTGGAGCAGCACGGTCTGCCGCTTATCATCCGGCCAAGCTACACCCTCGGTGGCAAGGGCGGGAGCATCGCCCACAGCCCGGATGAGGTGCAGCTCTTTGTCGAGCGTGCGCTCGCTGAGAGTCCGGTCAGCACGGCACTTGTTGAAGAGTCGCTGATTGGTTGGAAGGAGTTCGAGCTCGAGGTGATGCGCGATCACGCGGATAATGCGGTGATTGTCTGTTCGATCGAGAATGTGGACCCAATGGGAGTCCACACCGGCGATTCAATTACCGTCGCCCCGGTGCAGACGCTCAGCGATCGCGAGTATCAGACGATGCGGACAGCGGCGATCGACATTCTCCGTGCCGTCGGCGTCGACTGTGGCGGATCGAACGTTCAGTTTGCGATAAACCCGGCAGACGGTCGGATGATTGTGATTGAGATGAACCCCAGGGTCAGCCGGAGTTCAGCGCTCGCGAGCAAGGCGACCGGCTTTCCCATCGCGAGGTGCGCCGCACGGCTCGCTGTAGGTTTCACGCTTGATGAGATTGTGAACGATATCACGGGGAAGACCGTGAGTTGCTTCGAACCCTCGCTCGACTACGTTGCGGTCAAAGTCCCTCGTTTTGAAGTTGAGAAGTTTCCGCTGGGATACGACGAGCTCGGAACACAGATGAAGAGTGTTGGTGAGAGCCTCGCCATTGGCCGGACGTTCACCGAGGCGCTCAACAAGGCGATCCGGGCCGGCGAGTTCGGATTCCCAGGCCTGGTGCCTATTGACGCCGGCGACGACGAACTGGAAACGATGACTCGGACCCTCCACCCCCGACGGCTCTTCGCCGCCTTCACCATACTCTCGCGCGAAGGGGCAGGCGCGATCGACGAGATTCATCGGCGTACCGGGTACGACCCGTGGTTCCTCCATCAGATGCTCCGGCAGTCGGAGCTTGAAGCGAAGGTTGCCGACTCGCAAGGCCTTGATACGCAACTCCTTCTTGAGGCAAAACAGGCAGGGCTTTCGGACGATCGGATAGCCGAGTTGCGCCAGGTGGGAGCACCCGAGATTAAGGCCGAACGTGACTCGGCGGGAGTCCACGCCGGCTATCATTTTGTTGACACCTGTTCAGGCGAGTTCGAAGCGAATACACCCTATTTCTATTCGACCTATGGCGAGATTGACGAGGGCACGCCGTTCTCGGCCGATGAATCGACCAAATCGGTGATGATACTCGCGAGCGGACCAAACCGAATCGGGCAGGGCCTCGAGTTCGATACCTGTTGCACCCTTTCCTCGATGGCCTACCGCCGGCGCGGAATAAAGACGATTATCGTCAACTCCAATCCGGAGACCGTCAGCACCGACTTCAATGTCTCCGACCGGCTCTACATCGAACCGCTCACTTCTGAGGATGTTCTCGAGGTGATGAGGAAGGAAGGCGTTCGAGAGGTCGTTGTGCAACTCGGCGGGCAGACACCGCTCAACATGGCGAACGATCTCGAGCGCGCAGGAGCGAGGATCATCGGCACGCCGGCCAGTGCGATCACGGACGTTGGAGATCGG
>JANQQY010000259.1 GCA_028284845.1 Spirochaetales bacterium | reverse complement strand
CCCCCGTAGTTGCCAAAGCAGAGGTGCATACCGCGAGACGCTTCCGCCGGTATCGCATCCAGAACGATATTGACCGGCTCGTCGACCCAGCTCGCATCCGAGGGGGCGCCGGGGAGATTGGCCTCGTCCACCTGAATCACCGGGGCATCGATCTCTGCAACCTGTGCTGCCAGAGCCCTCGCGATGCTGTTCGTGAGCTCGCGTAGATCGCGGTAGTGATGATCGACGAGGGTCTTGGCGAGCATGTAGGGCGCCGTGAGCGTGAACTTGATGGGAACCGCGCCAAGATCGCGAACGAAACGCCAGTCGTTGACCAGGTCGAGAAGCCCCTCTTCTATCGGCCCTTCCACAACGCCGGCCGGTCGGGCTCGAAACTCCATGCCCGGTAGCTTTCGGAAATCCTCGACTTCTCTCCGCGAGAGTTCGGTTCTGACACCTTCCAGTGGCTTGATAAACGTCTCGATCATGCCGTTCGTGTCGGGATGATTGACATCCCAGCGGGAGAGTTCGCCATCGGAGATGACGTCGATCCCAGCGAGCTCCTGGGTCTTGAGGATTGTGAGTACGGCGTCCCGAAGGTGAGGCGCCGTTGGATAGGCGCGCAGCCATGAAGGCACTGGATAGCTTCCCACTACAGTCGTCTTGATCATCGTTCCTCCTCCGCGAGTGTAGCATTGGTCACCATGCTCTGGTACGCTCCTCGTCTACATGAGCACCGATTCAGCAACGCTCCGCGATACGACCGGAACGCCCGACGAGAGACGTAAACAGATTTCTACTCTGATCGGCCTCCTTGCCGGTGCGCACTTCAGCCACCACGTCCTTACAGCATTGATTGCGCCGCTCCTCCCCTTTATTCGCAACGACTTTGGGCTGAGCTACGCCCAGACGGGAGTGGTCGGGTCGGCATTCACCATCGCATACGGCATATCTCAGCTCCCGTCAGGTTGGCTCGCCGACCGGGTTGGCGCGCGATGGCTGCTCCTGGCGGGAATCACGGGGGTCGCAGTGGCCGGTGCGTTGGTTGGACTCGCTCCCGGCTTTGGCGCGGTGCTCGCCGCCCTGCTCCTGATGGGAATCGTAGGCGGAGGCTATCACCCTGCAAGCTCGAGTGTAATCGCCAGATCCGTTCCGGAGGCGCGTCGTGGTCGAGCGATGGGTATCCACATCATTGGCGGTTCGAGCAGCTACTTCATGGCGCCGCTGATCGCGGCGAGCCTTGTCTCGCTGGTCGGATGGAGGGGGAGTTTCCTGCTGTTGAGCCTTCCGGTCGCGGTTCTGGGCGTCGGTCTCTTCTGGCTTCTCAGTCGCGCACTACGCACCCACAACCAAACTTTGAACCAAGCCGGTGAACGAGCATCCTCCGCCCACGACTCGAGTGAACCCGAGAAGCGAGAAAACTCGCCTCGCG
This sequence comes from Spirochaetales bacterium, assembly GCA_028284845.1. Classification (GTDB taxonomy): domain Bacteria; phylum Spirochaetota; class Spirochaetia; order DSM-27196; family SLST01; genus SLST01. The sequence continues at coordinate 7,177 of JANQQY010000259.1, read as the reverse complement.
CAAAGGCACAGCTTGCGATCTTTATGGTGCTCGTGGGTCTCATTGGAGCTACGATCGGCTCGCTCATCCCGTTCATCCCGCTCTACCTCGCCGACGTCCGCGGAGTCGATGAGCGAATCGCTGCCGGATTTATCTCCGTACTCTTCGCGACAGGACTCTTTGCGGCGCCCTTGGGCGGCTGGCTCTCTGATCGATTGGGACGAGTTCGAGTGATGATTGGCGTTGGACTTCTGATCGGACCGCTCATCTACCTGTCGACGAGGGCACCCTTCCCATTCGGATTTGGCGCATTCCTCTTTGTACTGGGCATCTTGATGTTCACAAAGATGCCAACCGCAGAAGCGCACATCTCAAGCACAGTAGTGGACCGACACCGAACAACGGTGCTCGGCATCTACTTCTTTTCGGGAATGGAGGGTAGTGCGATCCTCACACCCATCCTTGGCGCATCTATTGATGCGCGAGGCTTTAATAGATCGTTCACCACGGTCGGAATTGCCTTCGCCGTCGTCGCGATGTTGTGCGCGGTGGGGTTGCTCGCAACCCGGAGCCGCGTGAAGGGCGAGCCGTCCGCGTGAGATAGCTACGACGAACGGCTCACGAGGTCGCTGCGTGTCGTCATAACGATAGACAGATCGCAACGGGAGATGCCGATCGTCGTTCGATCGGCATCGAGCTTGGCCTCTATCCTTTCACCGACCCTATCATCGCACCCTTCACGAAGTACTTCTGCAGGTAGGGGTAGAGCACAAGGATGGGGACCGTGGCGACCATCGTGGTTGCAAACTTGATTGAATCCGCAATTCGTTCGGTGTCGCCCATATCACCCGCGCCGTCTGCGCCGACCATGGAGTCGGCTGAGTTCGCCACGAGGATCTCACGAAGGACGAGGGAGATCGGGTACTTGAGTCGATCGCGGAGGAAGATCATCACGTAGAAGTAGCCATTCCACCTGCCCACTCCGTAGAAGAGAATCATGGTTGCTACAACCGGCTTTGCTACCGGGAGAATGATCCGGAAGAGAATGGTGAAGTCGTTCGCTCCATCCATCTTCGCCGACTCCTCCAGGCTGTCCGGAATCGTGAGGAAGTAGGTGCGCATGATGATCATATTGTAGGCGCTTATTGCAAACCCAAGAATAACGCTCCAGTAGGTATCAAGAAGTCCGAGCGAGCGTACCGTGAGGAAGAACGGCACGAGACCACGATGAAACATCATCGTGATAACGGCCATGACCATGATCAGGTTCTTCCAGTAGACCCGCTTCCTACTGAGGACGTAGGCGGCAAAGCTCGTGAGGAGCAGATTCACGCTCGTACCAACGATCACGAGGTAGACGGAGTTGAAGAAGCTCCGCACGACCATCGAATTGTTGAAAACCATCCGGTACGCCGCAAGGCTGAACCCAAGAGGGGCCATAAGCGGACCGGTATGCGCCATGAGTTGGTTTCCGTCCGAAACCGAAGCCACCGCCACGTAGTAGAGCGGATAGAGCATGACAAAGCAGAGGAAAGCAAGGAAGAAAATGTTCGCGTGATCAAAGATCCATTCGCCCGCTGATCGCCTGTGTACAGTTGCCATACCGCCCTCCTACCAGAGACTCGTTTCGTTGACGCGCCGGCTAATTGCGTTCGCCGTCACAACGAGTAAGAGGTTGATGATCGAGTTGAACATGCCAATCGCGGTCGCATAGCTCCAGCTGAAATCGAGCAAGCCTTTTCGGTAGACAAAGGTCGATATGACGTCTGCGGTCTCATAGATGCTCGAGTTGTACAGAAGGATGATCTTTTCGTGCCCAACGGTCATCAGCTGACCAAGCCTCAGGATGAGAAGCACGACGATGGTGGGAATGATCGAGGGGACGGTGATACGCCAAAGCTTGCTGAACCGCCCGGCGCCGTCAATCGTCGCGGCCTCATAGAGCTGAGGATCAATCGCGGACAAAGCCGAGAGGTAGATGATGGTGCCCCATCCAACTTCCTGCCAGATCCCGGATCCTATGTACATGCCTCGGAAGAATCGCGGCTCTTGGAAGAAGAAGATCCTCTCACCCCCGAACCACTGAACGATGTCGTTAAAGAGGCCGCTGCCCTGCGAGAATTCCAACAGGAGCCCGGCCACAACTACGAGCGAAATGAAGTGTGGAACGTAGGTTAGGCTCTGAACGACTCGCTTAAACCCGGTGCTGCGAACCTCGTTGATGAGGAGGGCAAGGATGATGGGTGCCGGAAAGCCCCACACAAGGCTGTAGACGCTCAGCAGGATCGTGTTCCGGATGAGACGCCATGTGTAGTACGACTCGAAAAAGTCTACGAAGTACTTGAAGCCAACCCATGGACTGCCGTTGATGCCGAGCGCCGGCGAGTATCTCTTGAACGAGATCACAAGTCCGTACATTGGGACGTAGTGGAAGATCACGAAGAAGGCGACTACCGGAAGCGCCATCAGGTAGAGATAGCGATTCCGATTGAAGTCCTTTCGAAGCATCGTCCCGTAGCCAGCCCGGAACATCCTGGGCCGAACTGCCAGATCGACGGTCGCTGTTGCACTGTTCTTTGCCATAGGTACTCCAAATGGGGGAGCCTCGCTCGAGACTCCCCCAACCCAAATTCTTGAGTCGATCAGTCAGATTCTATCATGGAATCCGCTGACCATGATTAACGAGCGTCGAACCTCTCGAGTCCGGCCTGACGGATCTCGATTGCGCGCTCAATGCCCATCTGTTCCAGACGTGCCTGGAATTCACCAAAGTTTGAGAGAGGCTCCTGACCGGTGATGAACCGAACGAACATCTCCTCACGGTAGGTGGTGACCTCGCTCATGATCTCAGCAAACTCCTCTGCCTCATCCGGCGTGGCCGTGATGAGCGGAAGCATGTGATCAGCAGCCTGGGTCTGGCTCCAGATCTGGATCGCCTCGCGCTGCGCGGGTCGGCGTGCGTACTGGAAGATGTACTGACGGTCCTGAACGATCGGGCCGCTGTAGAATGAGCGCGTATAGAGGCCGCCCATCTGGGCAAGGGTCCGTCCCTGCGCGTCGGCGGTCACGATGTCGGTGTACTCCGCCCAGCGCTCGCCTTCAAAGCCCTCGTACTCGGTGGTCCAGTTGTAACTCTCGCCCTCAATACCAAAGTTGAAGAGGAGGTGTCCCTGGTCGCCATAGGCGAAGTCGGCCCACTCGGTTGCCAGAGCAACGTCGCTTGCCTGTGAGGTGATCGCCAGCCCCCATCCGTTGAGAGGATTGTCTCGCTGACCAAAGAACGGAACCTCGCCCTCGTTTACTACAGGGTAGGCAAGTGGCTTGATGTCGAAGGTTCCCTGTCCGCCGTTGGCATCGAGGTAGGCACCAATGCCTGAGCCGGTGTAGGAGGTCCAGAAGGCCACTTCACCGTTCAGGATCTTTGCGTCAAAGGTGGCGCGCTCGTTCGAGAAGAACTCGGGGTCAACAAGACCCGCGTCAAACCAGCCTTTGAAGAAGGTGAGGAAGTCGAGATACTCGTCCTCGTAGGGACCAAACTCAACGACGCCGTCTACCTGGTGGAAGTCCCACGTGGTGCCAAACGGCTGAATGAAGGCGTTGCCCGGGCCGTTGATTCCACGACCGCGGTTAAACTGCGTAAAGGTGAGTGGGTATTCGACAAGCCCCGCATCCTTCACTGCCTGGAGGTTGGCGGTCCAGTCATCAAGAGTCACAGGATCCTCGAGACCAAGCTGCTCCATCCAGTCCGCACGACCCTGGGGTCCAAAGAAGACCATGAGGTCTTCGCCACCGCGGATGAAGGGGAACATGTAGTAGGTGCCGTTGTCAGTCTTGGCGCTCTTGTCCCAGAGAGGGTTGTCTGCCAGGAGCTGAGTCAGGTTCGGTGCGCCGGCTTCCATCGCGTCGTTCAGCGGGATAATGACTCCGTCGCTGATCGCCTTCTCAGGGCCACCGGGATACTCACGACTCCATCGCTGGTAGATCATGTCAGGCAGATCGTTGGAAGCGATCAGCAGGTTGAACTGCTCCTGATCCTGACCCTGTGGGGGATGGATCCAGGTAACGTCGATACCTGTCGCTTCCTGAGCAGCCATGTAGACGGGAGTCTCATCGAGCGTAGGAACTGACACTGACGTGTTGTACCAGAGTCCTTCCCAGATCGTGAGCTCGCGTGCTCCACCGGCTTCTTCTTCGCCACCGGCAAACGCAGCGCCGGTCACCAGCAGAATCGCCAGTGCCAACAGTAACGCCTTCTTCATATGAAGACCTCCTATTTGAAAGTTGAACCATTCTCATGGCGGACTTCGGTAGCCGTAAATCGTGATTTTGGCAGAGATGTCGTGAAATTCGTCGAAAGGGATCGCTAATTCTGTAGATTCGTCGCGTTTGGCGCAGCTATTGCTATATTGTGATGCGCCTCACGGTAGTCGCCAGGGGTGACCCCCTCGCTCGACTTGAACGCCCGGATAAGGGCATTACTATCCACGAATCCAAGCCTGTCGGCGATCTGGCGGACGGTGAGATCGGACTCCGAAAGAAGGACTCTGGCCTCGCGAATGCGAAGTGCCTTGATATGCTGGCTCAACCCAACGGCGCGTTCTTCCCGGAAGAGACGGCCAACGTAGGCGCTGTTCATCTCGAGCCGGTCCGCGATCAGCTCAGGGCCAAGGTTGCGGTCGTGAAGCCTCGAAGCGATGATCTCATCGATCTGTGCACAGAGCTGCGCGGCATGCGTGGGGCGCGACGCGTTCACATGCTCGCAGACTGCCTCAAGGATGGTGCTCACTTCGCGTTTGAGCTCCTCAAGCGAGTGACACGAGGTGAGTCTCGAGACGGGTTTGATACTCGACCAGAACTCTGCATCCTTGTCCGTGCTGGAGAGCGATGTGAGCGCCTTTATCATGGTTGCGATCATGTCGAACATCAGGCAGCGTGCCATCTCCACGGTGAGTCGGAGCCGTCGGAAGTTAACGTCGAACACGTCGTCCAGGATAGAGGACGCATTCTCGAAGGCCCCTGAGGTAATCGAGTTGATGAGCCGGTTCTCCTGTTCGATCGGATATTCGTAGGTCTGCCCACTGGTGAGGACCTCTGAGAACCGAATTGGGCTCTGATCGCCTTTCACCAGTCGATAGCTCAGCGCCGCCCGAGCTTCCTGATAGAGTGGCGCAAATCCATCTGAGGAGCTATGGATATCGCTCACGCCGGCGGCGCATGAGATCCCGAATTGCCGCTCAAGCCCCTGTTTCATCACCGATGCATGGCCGGCAATCGACTCCACGTTTAACGCGTCACCCGCAAAGACGAGACAGATCGTTCCGTCGACATCTCGTACCAGTTCCACACGGTCGATGGAGCGACTCGAAGCGCGCTCCAACCAGGCAACGATCTCCTGAAACTGGGACCGACGGGTGAGATCCGGTTCGAAGGCAACCAATGCTCGCTGGCTGAGATCAACGGGGAAGCTCATCCGTCGAAGCTGCGCCTCCGCCTGCTTTTCATCCGCGATTGAGCCCTTGAGAAGCTGGCGAAGGAGGCGCTGCCGAATGACAGAGTGACTCTCGATCGCGTCCTGTCGCAGAGCTCGATCCTCGGCGAGCGTCGCCTGGAGCGACGATCGAATCATCTCAAACTCGTCTGAGCGGAGCGTGAAGCCGCCATCCACATCGGGCTCGAGCATCGAAAGCAGGCTACGAATCGGTCTATAGCGAGCGCTCGCAATCACATAGATGAGGATGCCGCCAACGATGGTAACCAGGACGAATGCCACGATCGTGAAGCGTTGAAGCTGGAGAAACTCCATTGCGTAGAGGTTCTGTGGTATGAGCACGACGTAGATCCAAGGCAGATTCGATGCGGAGTAGCGGGAGATTGCGACGTACTCACGACCCTCAACGTCCACTTCCGCGGTGCGCGGAATGGCGGCGGCATCCGAGTATTCGGCAACGAGAACCGAGACATCGATCGACGGGTCGGAGGAGGAGAGGATGCCGGTTCGCGAATCAGCAACGAGGAAGACGGCCTCGTCTTCCCAGATTGACCCTGCGGCCGGCTGGGTGAATGGCTGCGCAGAAATCTGGAGGACGGCGTATGCGAACGGCTGATCTCGCTGCATCCCAATCGGCAAGGGCTGAACCAGCTCAATGACAGGCACAAACTGATCCCTGGTGAGCGGCCGAAGAGCCAATCGGTTCGGACGCACCGTCTGCCGTGTAATCGATCGCAGGTTGTCGAGCCACATCTCGTAGCTCTCAAACTCCTGGTTCCTCATGGCTGAGTCGTACGACCGGGTAGAGAAGTAGCCGGCAGGCGACAGCACCAGGTCGAGCCGGGCGATGTAGACGTAGAAGTCGACCACGGCAATGCTGGAATCTCGGTAGAGGCCAAAATCATCAACAAGTTCCCACGACCGGAAGTACTCATCACCGGCCACCGGGGGACTCTCATAGATCAGGCTCTCAAGGCGCACACTGTTGTTGAGCAGGTATTGCATCTGAGCGACGTCTTCGAGGACGCGATCAAGGTAGACGCCGGTGACCTCAAGAAGGGCCTCGTTCGCACGACTGGACTCACGGTTGACCACACTGTTCGCTCGCTGGAAGACGAGGAGACTCATGAGAACAGGCACAAGGAGGACGAGCAGAAAGGAGAGGAGGTAGCTGTAGAAGACACGACCGCGATGGCCGGTACGACCCCGTCTCATCGTCATACGCTAAGATAGCTCATATCGAGCGCATGCAATACCGACGTGACGCTCCGTCGGATCACCGCCCGGACCGCTACCGCGCTCGGAGGGCATGATCCACGGGAATGTCATCGGCATTCTCCCAGACCTGCCGCGAGGTCCAGGCCGATTCAGCATCGGTCCAGAAGGGATGCTCCGGGGGCAGTCCGAGTGGTAGGAAGACGCAGGCGGCGAGGTAGAGCGAGCCTGTCGTGATGTAGGTTTCGCCAAGCGAAGGCTGATGGCCCACGACCCCGATGCGGAGAAACCCGTCGTCGCGCCAACTGGCGTCCGGACCCAGCGTCCGATCGATCACGGCCGTCAGCGCCGATCGAACCTGACCACGTCGTACTTCGTCCGGCAGGAGATCAAGCGTCGCCGCCTGGGCGAGCGTCTGAAATGCGCCACACCGATAGCAGATCGATCGCCCCACTATGGGGAAGCTACCATCGGGGGCGATCATCCGCTCCTGGA
>JANQQY010000254.1 GCA_028284845.1 Spirochaetales bacterium | reverse complement strand
AGGAAGAGGTCGTTGCGGGTGGGGAAGATTGATGGGAAGAGTGCGGAGAGGTCGGGGGTGGCTGGAGTATTGTTGGCTGCGGGGTTTGTGGGGGAGGATTTGGGTGTGAGAATGAGGTTGGATCCGTAGTCGCGAGAGTTGGACCGGCTGTCGCGCGTTGCATCCAATCGTGTGGATCTTCGTCATGTTCGGAGCACATCAGGGGCGCCTCAAGCATCGCTGCCGCTGCTAGGCGCTTTTACATTGCTCCCCTTGGAGTTGAGTCCACCGATAAGCCATGCTGTATGGCATGGGGAAAGGTGGCTCACGATGACGGAAGTCCCGGACAAGGTCCAGCGCTGGACAGCCAAGCGGCGTAGCGCTTTGGTTCTCAGCATCCTGCGAGGCGAGACGTCAGCAGCCGAAGCAGCTCGCAAGCACGGTCTCACTGTTGCCGACATCGAGCGATGGCATGAGGCGTTCCTGGGAGGGGCCGAGAACGCCCTGCGTTCGAGGCCCCGGGAAGAGGAAGCGCTCAAGGACGAGCAGATCAAGACGCTCAAACAGAAGATCGGCGAGCTCGTGATCGACAACGACATCCTCAAGGAGGCGATGAAGACGCACCCTTTCGCACCGAAGCCGTCCGACGAGTGATCGGGACCCATGATGTCTCCGAGCGTCGAGCGTGCCGAGTGCTCGGCGTCTCTCGCTCATCGGTACGGCGATCGAAGGCTGCGACTTCTCGACGCAGGACACGGCTCGACCAGGCTCTGGTCGACCGTTTGAAGAAGCTGATCGCGGAGTATCCGAGCTTCGGTTACCGGAGACTCTGGGCACTGCTACGCCGCTCCGGCCTGTGCGTGAACCGCAAGAAGATCTACCGGATTCTTAAGCTCAAAGGGTGGCTTGTGCATCAGCGAAGAGTCACTCCCCGTCCTCGAGTGCGACATTGGGCGAGCCGGGCCAAGACCTCGAACACGCGGTGGGCAATGGACGTCACGCACGTCGACTGTGGCCGGGACGGCTGGGGTCGTCTGGTCGCTGTGATCGACTGCTATGACCGCGAGATCGTCGGCTGGGAGTTTGCTCTCCGCGGCAGGGCCAAGGAAGCGGAGCGAGCGCTCGAGGCTGCGTGCCTTCGCAGATTCGGGACGCTTCGTCCCGACTGCACGACGCCAGTGATTCGCTCGGACAACGGTCTGATCTTTCAGAGCCGTCGTTTCCGGAAAGCCTGCCGCTTCTACCGCCTCCGCCAGGAGTACATCACTCCCTACACGCCGGAACAGAACGGCCTTGTCGAGCGTTGGTTTCGCCGCCTCAAGGAGGAGTGCGTCTGGCTTACCAACTTCAGCTCTTTCCGCGCGGCCACGACGGCCATCGCCAGGTGGATCCGCTGGTACAACCAGGGTCGTCCTCATCAGACATTGAAATACCTCAGCCCTGCTGAGTTTCGATCACAACAACTCAACCAGGTGGCTTGACTTCAAGGGGGCACTACACTTTCCAGATAGCATCGAACGATGCCAGTGGACTGGTTGGCGCAACTCATCACTCTAAAGATGCCTTTGAAAACGCCGTAGCCATGAGCCCCCCGTGTGAAGAACACATTGCGATCATTCGAGACCACAAGATGGAGTGTAAGGTTCGTCGCGACGAAAATCAGATCTAGATCCTTGGCTCCCGATTGCCGGTCGGCTTCGATTTCTTCAGCCATTTTTTTTTTCGACATGGAGCTCAAGTCCGACAGTACCCAGTTCGTTTTTGGTAATGAAGTCGACGAACTCGATGACACTTCTCGCATGTCCTTCATCGTCGTGAAAGATCCTCTCGAAGGTGTCGAAATCGCCAGCCGGCGCGGCAGAAAGCTCCCTATGTTCGGAGTCCTCCACATTCCGACCTTCCAAGATTTCCATCAGCGTGAACCGCCCGGTGACGAAGCCAACGATGGTAATCACACTTGCCACAAGAGCGAGCGCCGAGAAAAGTCCAAGATGGAACGGTGTCGAAGACACTTCTCTGTCACCCATCGCGACGAACCCCGCCTTCTCCAAGAAGCCATTCAGCGTCCTCATCTTGTGGCGTCACAAGTTGAATCGGCTGCTTCATGCGCTTCTTAGGCGCCACTCATATCTCGGGGGGTGCCTGGCCCGAGGACAGTCGCCAACAAATCGCCACGAACGAACAGGCAACGAACACATACTCTAGCCCCGTGTTGTCGCGCACTGTCCAGGACGCGTTGTTGACGTCAGGATCGCCAGTCCCGTGATCGGCAGCATTACGAATGTGTCCGAGGTATCTCCCAATCTTGTCGACTTTTCGGGGCAGATGTCGCTGGGGCGTCTGGAACTTCTCGAGCCGGGCATTGACTCCGTTTGCGCCGGTGACATTTACCCCCATTGCATGAGCTAGAGCATCGAGGAACGACTCGATTGCGTTTCCGGCATTGACGACTGCACCAACAGCGTCTTTTCCCCTTGCTCGAAGTAGCGCTGTCGAGAGCGGCACGATCACGTCATCTCGTGAAACTGCGGCAGAAGCGTCAGGACCCAGTTGCTCACGAATTCGAGCTTCGGCCGACGCCATATCGCCACACTGGTCTGCGACTTCTCGTAACGAATCTTCTAGAATCTCTGGGTCGGGGACATACTTGCCACCTGCCTCGGTCTGGAAGGCGCGACTGTAGGTTCCCAGGCTGACCAGCGTGTCCTTGACCTCCTCACGATGGGCACTCAACTGCAACTGTGTCTTGGTTTGTCTCGCTGCCTCTGTTGAGCTGTCAGTTGCTATGAGCCTCTCACGGAACACCGTAAAGGGTTCATAGGTTTCGAGCAGGATGCGGAGCACGGACGCCTTTCTCGCTTGATCAAATGTGTCGAGAAACCGGCAGAGGGGACTCTTGGCGGAGAAACTAGTTCCTGATTTCGCCAAGAGTTCCATGTCGACTGCTAGGGCTAGCGCCGCTTCGGCCTGCGACACGGTGAGGTCAGCGAACTCACTCACGAACTGAACGGCGGGCTTCTTCCCGTGAACGACAACAGCCTGAACCGCCGACAGCAGTTGCTCGGCCGTGGTCGGCGAAAAATTCCGAGCCATTTGCGAGCGTCCTTGCGCCCTACTCGTCGCTGTCTTCAGTGACGGGTGTCGACAAGTCCCGAATAATCTCTTTCAGTTTTGAGCCCAAACCGTCGAGGTCTGCTGGAGTACATCGGATCTGAATCTGGATGGATACTGGCGAACCCTGAAGTCTCGCCTGGGCGACTGGCACGCTAGATGTCGTCTCAGGTGGAGGCGTTGCGGTCGCCGTGATTGCTTCGTACTGTGGGAGATCTTTGTCCTGGCTCTTCGCTATCAGTCGCCCGTCCTCGTCCTCGAGTCGACCCGCCGCACGGAGAACATCGATTACCGTTTGGGCCCCGGTCATCACGTACTTGCTCTTAGACTGACCCGCCGTGTACGCAATGTGGGACTTTAGAGTTGCCGGATCCATCCCCTTTCGTATTCGGATGGCCGACATGATCGTCTCAAAGAACGCAGTACTATCTACAATCTGAGACCAACAGGAGCGAACCTGTTCTGGAATGTCGTGATCGAGCGCACGCGCTAGTTGCGTGCCGTGTGTTGTTATTTCCTTCTTCTGGCCCTTGTCGACAATTCCCGCCTCAATTAGGAACCCGCCATTCCTGCTCACCGTTGTCGGGTCGATTCCCACTCTCCTGCTGATGTCGGCGTTTGACGCCTTACCACCATGGTGAGCGTACGCCTGAATAATCTTGACGACTTCGTCGTATGAAGATCCAGGGAGCTTGAATGGCTGATCTGACATAGGCAACTCCTAGTGCTTGGACACCTGCCGACGTTGCAATCGGATTGACGGATTGGATCGGATTGTGAGGCGTCCGGGGTTCACGGGAGGCTCTGGGCTGCCCTGGGTTGTCCGGGAGGTGAAACGGGAGTTCGCTGCCAGGATTCTGGATGGAGGACGTCATGGCACGCAGAGGCTACCCAACAGAGTTTCGCCGACGAGTAGTCTACATTGCTCCGCTTGGAGTTGAGTCCACCGACAACCATGCTGCCTACTCCGACGAAAGCGGTCGGCCATTCCGACCTAAACCGGTTAGTTGAACGGTAGCATTGATGATGATTGAGGTGCCTGGACTGGGATTGAGGGAGAGGGGTGGATTGAGGTGCCGGATTGATTGATGGATTGATGTGCCAACCATGTGGTTCGGGCGCTCGGCGACGCGGCCCAAGGAATGCCGTCCAGTGAGCATGGAATGGCGCCGAGCGCCGGGTCGTGACCGCTTCGGGCTCGTCGGAGCGCTCGTCGGCCCGAAAACCGCGGTTCCCAGACACAGCGGCGCCCGCCTCCCGATCGGGAAGCTGGCATTCGAGAACAGAGACCGCTGCGACGAAGGCCGATGACCGTCAGTCGGGTGCTCGAGCTCGACCGACGTACGGTGCGAGCGGTCGGAAGCTCCCCTCCGGCAACTTGACGTCCAGCTTGCCGGCGCGAAAGCCCTTGGACGCCAGGATCGTGAACTCCCGATAGCGATCAACCATCGCGGCACGCACACCGGGATCCTTCGCGTGGACTAGCGGCGCCGGAGTCTCTTGAGCTTCTTTGGACGCTTGTGTGGATGAGTACTGACGATCGCGGGCACGCCCAGGACGCCGGTGCCCTCGTTCTCGTGGCGAGTGCGCGTGTCGTCCTCGATGGTCTCGACCAGGTCGAAGCACTCCTTCGCATAGTCCTTCCGGGACAGGTGCTGCCAGCAGGGTAGTGAGACAAGCGGCAGATCGACCTGCTCAGTGAAGTCATCGAGGTCGACGTCGTGACCTCGGTAGTGAGCGCGATACAAACCAGTGCGGTCGTAGCAGTCACAGTGGTCCTGGCGATAGCCGCTGATCAACGTGTTGACGCAGCTGGCGCCCGGCCAATCACGCGGGCTGAGGACGAGGTTCTCCTTGCATCCCTGCTCGAAGATGTATCGCATCCGCTCGATCTGGGCTTCCTCCTCTTCGGCGACGCAGATCGATCGGTAGCGCCGCGACCAGACCTTGTCGCTCCAGTCTTGCAGCCGGCAGACCTCTCGGGCGAGGTTGCTCTGGAACGAGTACGCGACCACGCCAATCTCTGGCGTCTTCTGCAGCATGAGCGATGAGCGATTTGGCGATTGAGGCGATTGAGGAGCCAACCACTTGGTTTGGCGCTCCGAGGGCGCGGCCCAAGAAACGCCGCTTTTGGGCTGCGTGAGCGCTCCGAAACGCTCGAACAGGCGCGAAGCGCGTCGTCGGCGTCCTTTTGACGGCAAGATCGTGATCTCTAGACACAGCGTTGCCCGCCTCCCGTCTTGGTAGGCAGGCAACTGAGTTCAGAACCGCTGCGACGGAGGCCGTGCTCCCGTCAGTCGGGAGCGCGAGCTCGCCCCACGTAGGGCGCGGCAGGTCGGAAGCTACCTTCGGGAAAGTTCGCCTCGAGATGACCGGCGCGAAACGCCTCCGAAGCGAAAGCGAAGCGGGCCGCGAAGGCGTGGTAGCGACCAGTCATCGCGGCTCGCTCTTCGGGATCCTTGGCGTGAACCAGCGGTGCTGGACTCTTCTTGAGTTTGTGCGGTCGCTTCTGCGGATGAGTGCTCAGAATGACAGGCGTGCCGAGGACACCGGTGCGTTCGTTCTCGTGACGCTCACGAGTTTCTTTCTCGATGGTCTCGACGAGATTGAGACACTCGTTGGCGTACTCCTCGCGCGACAGGTGATCCCAGCAGGGTAGGGAGACGAGCGGAATGTCGAGCAGTTCGGTGAAGTCGTGAAGCTCGGCGTCTTTGCCTCGGTATCGAGCACGGTAGAGACCGGTGCGGTCATACCAGTCGCCCTGCACTTCGCGGTGTCCGGCGAGTGACACCGCGTCCTCGAGTGCGTCATTGGGCGAGCCGGGCCAAGACATCGAACACGCGGTGGGCCATGGATGTCACGCACGTCGACTGTGGCCGGGACAGCTGGGGTCACCTGGTCGCCGTGATCGACTGCTATGACCGCGAGATCGTCGGCTGGGAGTTTGCGCTCCGGGGCCGAGCCAAGGAGGCGGAGCGAGCGCTCGAGGCAGCTTGCCGGGACGCTCCGCGCGGATGGTTCAACACCCGTGATTCGCTCGGAGAACGGTCTGGTTTTCCAGAGCCAATCGTTTCCGCAAAGCCTGCCGCTTCTACCGCTTGCGCCAGGAGTACAGCACCCGTTACACGCCGGAACAGAACGGCCTGACCGAACGCTGGCTTCGCAGCCTCAAGGAGGAGTGCGTCTGGCTCACCAACTTCAACTCCTTCCGATCGGCCAAGGGGCCATTGCCAGATAGATCCGCTGGCACAACGAGGGCCGTTCTCATCAGGCATTGAAGTACCTCAGCGTTGCTGAGTTGCGACTCCAAGAAAGCAAGCAAGTGGCTTTCCTTCATGGCCCACTACACCTCAATCCTGATGTCACGATGTCGAGAATTGATCCCTGAGCTTCTGAGCGAGGACCAGCAGTTGGCCGCATTTCTTTCGATTTCTCGGTGACGGCCAGCGTCTACATATGCTGACGACCTCGGCAAAGGCGATGACCCTGAGTTCGTTCGGAGCAATATCGACCTCATCAAGCAGTCCGGGCACCTTTCGCGCCATGTCTACAACAGTTTGGACCGAGGCGCATCGAAGCCCGATATCACTTTCAAGCTCTAGCCTTACTAGGTGGGCTGTGAGAGCCTCTTTCCCAGACACCGTGTTCGCAGAGATCAGCCTGTCAGAGTACTGCTTGAGCTCCCGCCTTATTAGCGCCCGTCTCCACAGGTACTTAACCGGTTCTTGGATAGTTTCCCACAAGCGTTCTATTCTCTCAAGCACGATCGCCCCCTCCCGGAGATCTCATGTGATGCTGCATCTCCTCTAAGACGCCATGGAGTGAGACGTTTCTCTTCGAGAACACCAGGTCTGCCCCGTTCAAGCGAACAGTCGCGTCGAGCTCTGGTGTAACCACATGGCTCCATACAGCGACCCTCTGAACGTACAGCTGGGACTTTAGATAGTCAACGAAGCCGACGCCTGGTCGGCCAAGACGACCATCTCCCCACCCGCCATCTGGTAGAACAAGGTCGACTAGCACCCAGTCGACCGCCTCGACTCCCAGCCTTACCAGGTAGTCAGCACCTTTTCCCAGAGTCCGGTAACACCGCAGCTCGACGCCCGGCTTCCTCACGGTCCTCTTGACTACCTCGTCATCCAGCCAAAGCACCTTCATAGCCTTCACAGTCCTGATGCCGAACCGGACGCAGTAAGTACCACGGTCACTGTGGTCAAATAGCTCGCTCCACCCATCAGATCGCTCCTTAGGTCTATTGACCCTCCGTGATCGGATAAGATACGCCTCGTTTCAGCGAGGCCGATTCCCGAACCTCTGGCCCTGTTCTCGGCCAGCGAACCGCGCTGATGGTGCTCGTAGATCTGCCCGCTCGCGATCTCTTCGGCAAGAATTCCTGCTCCGTAGCTGGTGAACGTTACTTTCATGTGTCCGAACTGAGAGTGCCGCCGAGAAAGAATGCGAATGAAGCGCGCGGGGTGGCTATCCGATGGGGCGTCGGAATACTTGACTGCGTTGTCGAGTAAATTGATAAATGCCCTGCGCAACAGCGCTTCGTCCCCTCGTATGGGGGCGTGGCCCGGCGCATCAAGTTCGAACCTGATGCCGCGTACTTCTGCTCGAGCTTCGAACAGGGAAACTGTCTCAGACAGTAGCAAATGCAGATCCAAGTCTCTCCTACGCGGAACGAGCTTCTCTCCGGCGAATGCAGCTGCCAGATTGTCGACCTCTGCGCCGAGGAAGATCAACTCTCTCAACGCGACGCTCAGAGCATGTTGGATCGCTTCATAGCCAAGCTTCTCCGAGGCGAGAGCGTATCGGTAACGCCTTAGCAGAGCGCCTTCGTCCCCATCGTCTGCACGTGCTTCCGAGCCGAAGAGAGCTCCCCTGATGGCCGAGACTACAGCCTCACTATCCTGCCGAACCACGTGCAGTAGTTCCTCAAACTGACGAAGTTGGGAAGACTCCTGTGAATCTGTCATTCGTCGATCGCCACGCCGCGAACTACCGCCTCCAAGTACGGGACGGCGGCAGGATCCGCCCAAGCCCAGGCAAGGCCTAGGCGAGTCGCCTCCTCGCGCTCGAAGTACGTCGCCGGCAAACCAAGAGAACGGGCTGCGTAGAGATCCGCGATCACCTGTGTCCTAACAGCCTCTGGATCCATCCAAGGGTTGCCTTGGAGACCGTACTTCTCGACGAGTGCCCCGGCCAAGCTTCGGAGCTGCGCTCGCGTGAAGAATATGTCGGGCTCGCGGCCCAGAATGGCCGCTTGGGAGACCTCCGTCTCAAGCCGCTGGAGAATCGCAATCAATCCCGAGGGTTTCCAATCAACCGGTCGAGGAACGGGAGGGGCATCGAGATTCAAGTTAACGAATTCCCTGTCTCCGGAAGTCTGGATAGTTAGATCTACACCATTCTCGTGGACCTCCCTGAGTAGCGAAATCACGATGTCGGCCTTGTTGTTGAGGGCCCGAGCACGAGCGAACGCAGAAGGGTCGATTCCGAGCGAGCGCTCGTAGCACTCGACAGCCTCGCGAGCCAGCGCAACTCTGGTTTGAGGAGTGAGTTCACCGATCGTCTTTTCAAGAGTGGGCTTCGCTGCGTCCTCGAAGAGGGCGGAGTAGGCTTCATGCGCCACAATCATGTTGGCGTACGCCTGCCCTAGACCGTTCCATGCCGCAGGAACATCCTCACCTAGCGCAGTTGCCGCCTGTAAGAGCTGGCGAGCTTGGAGGTACGGCTTTACGAACTTGCCGTCATCTCCTTGCGTCAAGGCAACGAGGCCTTGGACCGTCAACGCAGTTGCTACCGCAAGCGGGGGCTCACCCAAGAACGTCTCTCGGGCTGCCAACGCTTCGGGGAGTAGAACCCCGAGGTCGCGCCGCGCGTTTTGAGCGATACGTTCCTCGTAGATCTCGGTCAGTGCACTCTCGAACAGAGCGGTGTCAACCACTTCGGTTCCGTACAGCAGATCAAGGTACGCGAACAGGCTGTCACTCGAGGAGTCTGCTACCGCAAAACTCCTGAATGACGGCCGAACCTCATCCAATGCCCGCCGAAAGACGTTGCTTGAATCGAAGTCCAGGCGCTCATGCTGGACAAGATGACTTAGTCGAAAGCAGTCCCGGAGGAAGTTCCTCTGGTCGACGATTTCGGCGGTCACCAGAGGTGCCACAAGCAGTGCGCCGCCGCCCAGCCCTAGAACAGTGAAGTATCGTCGATTCGACTTGCTCTTCAGCTCGCGAACCGTATTGAGGATCTCCCCGAGATCGGATTCGTTCTCCTGCTGGCCGCTGTTCTCATAGTCGGCATTCTCGAGAGAATCCAGCACTTTGTGGCCCCATGTCGGTCTGACGGTCAACAGCACCAAGCCTGTCGCCCAAGGAAAAATCTGAGGGGCGACAAAGAGAAGGATTCCCACGACAATGAGGAAAAGGTGCACAGGAATGAGAACCTGATCTGCGGCCGGAGAAGAAACCCCTTCCCACCAGCCGCCCATCATAAAGATGACGGTACCGGCCAAGAGCACAGCGACCCCGGCCCATCTGAGCACTTGCACCAGTCGCTTCATCACTACCCCCCTTAGGTATGGCTGACTGGAACTGTTCTGTGTTGGCGTATTCGTATTCTGATGACGCTGCCCTTCGAAGTCAAATCGGTCGAGTAGGTCGAGCCTATGACTGGAGTGATGATGATTGATGTACCAATCATGTGGATAGTGCGCGTGGAGTGGAGTGAAGAGTGGAGTGAAGTGCCAACCATGTGGTTTGGGCGTCGGCGCGCGCGGCCCAAGGAATGCCGCTTGACGCACGTGGAACCGCGCTGAGGCCGGGTCGGGGCCGCTTAGAGCCCGCTCGAGCGCTCGTCGGCCCCGAAACCACGATCCCCAGACATGGCGCTGCCCGCCCCCCAAGCGGGAAGCAGGCGTTCGAGAACAGAAACCGCTGCGACGGAGGCCGGTCGACCGTCAGTCAGGCGCTCGAGCTCGCCCGACGTACGGCGCGAGCGGCCGGAAGCTCCCCTCGGGGAACTTGACGTCGAGCTTCCCAGCGCGAAAGTCCTTCGACGCCGACCAGTAGATGATCGTGAACTCCCTGTACCGATCCACCATCGCGGCACGCCCGCCAGGATCTTTCGCATGCACCAGCGGCGCCGGGGTCTTTTTGAGCTACTTTGGGCGCTTGTGCGGATGAGTGCTGACGATGGCAGGGACGCCGAGGACGCCGGTGCGCTCGTTCTCGTGGCGAGTACGCGTGTCTTCCTCGATCGTGTCGACGAGGTCGAGGCATTCCTTCACATAGTCCTCGC
>JANQQY010000250.1 GCA_028284845.1 Spirochaetales bacterium | reverse complement strand
CGGTGGCGAATCAGACACCGAGTTCCCTACCTTTCTGCTCGACCAAGGAAACCGTGTGCTCGCATCGTCGGTGACAATTCCGGCCGATGCGGGTTTTGAGGAGATCGTCAGCCCATCCGGCGCAGCGGATCGCGGAACGGACGCGCAGGTCGTCCTCTTTCGCGAGGTTCCGCACGTGGTGATCGAGCGACCGTTGCCCCAGGTCGGCTGGTCGCTTGCCAGACTCGCACCCATGTCCGACGTGCTGGGGCCGACGCGCTACGTCAACTTCCTCGTGCTTGTCATTGGGCTTGTCTGCCTCATCCTCGCCGTCACCCTCTCCATCCCGATTACCGGACCGTTGACGCACCGTGTTCGCGACCTGATCGAGGCGATGAACCTCGCCGGCGAAGGCGACCTTGAGATCCGGGTCGACGTGAACGCCCGCGACGAGATCGGGCAGGTATCCGACTACTTCAACCGCATGGTCGGACGCATCTCGGACCTGATGAGCGAAGTCTACGAGGAGCAGAACGACAAACGTCGGTTTGAACTCATGGCGCTGCAGGCACAGATTCAGCCTCACTTCCTCTACAACGCGCTTGATGGCGTCTGTGCGCTCTCGCAGATGGGTCGCAATGAGGACGCGTATACGATGGCAAAGGCGCTCTCGCTCTTCTATCGCGGAGCGCTGAGCCGCGGTCGTAACGTGATATCGCTGGGAGAAGAGCTCGAGATCGTGGAGCAGTACCTGACGATCCAGTCGATGCGATACCCCGGTAGGTTCACCTATGATGTCGATGTTCCGAGCCACTTGAGGTCGCGGCCCACGCTGAAGCTGCTTCTTCAGCCGCTGGTAGAGAACTCGATCTATCACGGATTCCGAGGCACCGAGATTGAGGGACACATTGCCATCCGGGCTGAGGATTGCGGTTCTGAGTACCTGATCACCGTACACGACAATGGGAAGGGCGGCTCGGAACAACCCGGCAGCGGGTTTGGTCTGTCGAGCGTGCGGGATCGCGTGAGGCTCTACTTTGGGCCCGCGTCCGAGGTCACCTTCTGCGGCGAACCACGCAACACACGAGTCCTGGTTCGGCTCCCGGCACCGAGGAACGACGATGGATGACAACACGCTCGACGTTGTTCTCGTGGATGACGAGCCACTCGCCCGCGAGCACGTACGGAGATCGGTCGACTGGGGTCCGCTCGGCCTCGAGATCGTGGGCGAGGCGTCCGACGGGCGGGAGGCGCTCTCCCTGATCGACCGCGTCTCTCCGGCAGTCGCATTGATCGATATCAACATCCCATACCTTGATGGTCTCGAGGTCTCGGAACGGATTCGCGTTGATCACCCGGAGTGCAAGGTCGTGGTTCTCACCGGGTTCGACGACTTTGACAATGCCCGGAAGGCGCTGCGTGCAGGCGTCGTCGAGTACGTGCTGAAGCCGCTTGCCAGCGAGGAGCTGACCGCCGCGCTGGTTCGTGCCCGTGATCGACACCTCTCCGAGTCGCGACAACGGGCCTATCGTTCGCAGTTGGAGGCGATTTCGCGGTCGGCTTCCGAGTCCGATAGGGAGTCGGCGTTGGGGACGCTTATTGCGCAAGCCGACGGTCCGCCCGACCCGAATGGAAGAGCGTTTATCGACGTGGGTGAGGGGAGCCGAGTGACCCTTCTTATGATCGATGGGCTCGAGAACCGCTCTGCAGACGTCCGCGAGCAGAACCGCTGGTACGATGCGCTGCGCGAAATCGTCCGAACGAGTTCCGGCTCACGGCGATCCGCGACCGCGATCGGTCCCGACGGGCGGGCGGTCTTTCTCGCCGACTCTCTCGAGGAGAGCGAACGGATCGTCGCGCTTGTCAGAGAGGTGCTCCGCGAACGGTTTAACTTCACGGTCTCGGCCGGAATCAGCTCGCCTGTGTCAGGGGCGGCCCAGCTCCGGGACGCCTATCTGGAAGCTCTGGGTGTCATCCGCGAGCGGTTCTTCTCAGGTCACGAGTTCACCGGCGTTGCCCCTGTCGAGGAGCGGCGCCAGGGTGTCATCGTAGAGAACAAGGCCGACCTGATCCTCGCGCTACGGATGGGCGACCTTGATGCGATTGAGGCCTACCTTGATGCCGCATTCGAGACGGTCCGACGTGATCGCCTTGATGTGGAGAGTGTCCTCCTGATGGGCGTGGAAATGGCCGCGGCGGGAGCACAGTTCCTCACGGAGCTCGAGCGTGATCCGGGGCAGGTGATGGATGAGTCGGGCCAGCCGTGGACCAACTTTGCGCGAACGCGAGACAGCATGGATGAGCTGCGGATCTGGCTCTCCCATGTGTTCCGGCGGATCCTCACAGAAGCCCGCGACGACCAACGGTTTCGCACCTTTCGTGTCGTGGAGCTCGCCATGAGCTACCTTGGGCAGAACTTCTCCAATCCCGATCTCTCGCTCCGCACGATAGCAGACGCCTGCAGCGTCAATCCCACCTACCTCAGCAAGGTATTCAAGACGCAGACCGGTCATAGCGTCATCGAGTATCTGCGCTCCCTTCGGCTGACGAGCGCGACGAGGCTGATGAAAGAGCGACCCGATGCACGCGTGAACGAGATCGCGGAGCAGAGCGGGTTTGCCGATCCGCTCTACTTCAGCAAGGTCTTCAAGACCGCTTTCGGCGTCTCTCCCCGAAGGTACATGCGACTGTAGTCAAAGAATTTCCATGTTTTGACAAAACCATTCCATTTCGCTGCGAGTGATCCGGACCTACAATGCACGCTATTCTGGAGGAGGTAATCATGAAAAGATTGCTCGTTTTGGTAGTCATTCTCTCTCTGCTTGCCGGCTTTGTCTTTGCCGGAGCCGAAGCCGAGGGAGAGGCAGATGACGAACAGGTAACCCTGCGTCTGCTATCGAGATTCACTGGGACCGACGCAACCACACCGGTCTGGCAGGAAACCATCCAGCTGTTCGAGGAGATGTACCCGAACGTCACGATTCAGGACGACTCGGTAAACCAGGAAGCGGCATACAACAATAAGCTTCAGGCGGACCTCGCAACGGGCAATCTGCCCAATGTCTTTGGTCGTGCAGGTGTTGTTGCGAATGTGCGCCTCGCCGAGAACAACGTTCTCATGGATGTGACTCCATTGATGGAGGACGAGGAGTGGTTCGGCGGCTTTATTGAGGGCGCGTTCGAGGTCTACAACTTTGGTCCCTACGGAGTTGAAGGCTACTACGGTGTTCCCTATGCGATCGCACCGGAGGTCATCGTCTACAACCGTGATCTCTTTGCGCAGGCCGGCGCCGAGATTCCGGAGACCATGTCCGATCTCTACGAGGTCATCGATCAGCTCATCGCGGCAGGCATCACCCCGTGGGCGGCAGGCGCGCAGTCAACCTGGCGCGCCGGACATATCCACAACTACCTGCTCTACAAATGGGCGGGCATTGAGACCGCGGTTGCGCTTGGAACTCGTGACAAGAGCTGGACCGACACCGAGGTCGTTGAGTCGCTTGCGTTTATGAACGATCTCAAGGCGCGCGGTGCGTTCTGGGAGAACTTTGAGGGCATCGACTACGACATGGAGAAGGCGATGTTCTTCAATGGTGAGGCCGCCATGATCCTGAACGGTTCGTGGTTTATTGGCGAAGTCATTGCGCAGCCGGATCCCAATGTGTATGGAACGTTTGGATTTCCCTACTTCGAAGAGAGGCCGGAGTTCCGTGGACACATGGTCAACTTCCCGCAGGGATTCCTCTTGAAGGAAGACACGCAGGGCGCCGAGCGCCAGGCAACGATCGACTTCATCAAGTTCTGGACCGGCACTGAGCGGCAGACCGCCATGGTTGCCCAGATCCAGCGAACGCCGGTCCGCGTCGATGTTGATTACACGGGGA
>JANQQY010000244.1 GCA_028284845.1 Spirochaetales bacterium | reverse complement strand
ACGATTCAGGCCGATCGCGACATCCTCCTCTTCGCGTCGCGCGAGCTCGACCCATTCACCGAGTATCAGACGGTGAGCCGGATGCGAGACACGGTGGAGACAACGCTCCGGGGCATGGGCGGTTCTTCCGCACTCGCGATCCTAAGCGATCCACGCTTGACCAGTGAGGTCATCATTCAGGACTACGAGGATCGCCTGGAGATTGAGAGTGCGCAGTACGCCAACATTCAGCCGGAGGGATCTCTTCTCTTCGCAGTCTACCATATGGACCGGTTTGCCGAAGAGCGATGGTTCGCCTCACTCGGCCACCTGGGTCTGGAGACACGATGGGTCCGGACTCCCACAGATCTCCAGTACGCCACTCTCTCCGCGGTGAAGCAGCTCGCTCCATCCGATTCCGCGACCGCAGCGATAGGCTATGTGAAACTCACGGTTCGACTGCAAGATCTTCTGGGTGAGCCGCCGCGGGATCTTGGGAGTGCGGACTACGCCTCCTACCTCATTGATAGCGGCGGGTCGCTTTTGGCTGCGACCGGAACGGAGATCGACGAGTGGGAGCGAGTCGTTGAGGAGCACGGCGACACGATCAATGGACTTGAGCCGGAGGTGCCGGTTCTCTCCGGCGAGTCGGTAATCGTCACGGGGGGGATCAACGAGCAGGGCTGGATCGCCGTCGGAGTCTATTCCATTGAGGAGTTTGCGCGCAGATCTCGAGCCATCTCTCAGCAGATCGTGTTCTACGCGCTCCTATCGCTCCTCTCTGTTGCGGCCGTGACCTTCTTTGTCGCCCGATCGTTCGGGACGAGGATAGGGCGAGTGACAAAGGACCTCGAGCGCTTTCAACTTGGCGACCACGCGGTCCGCACACCTCGAGCCGGGTCGGACGAGATCGGTCGCCTCGCTCTCGGCTTTAATCAGATGGCCGACCGGATCCAGAACCTCATCAACGAGGTCTACGTGGCCCAACTCACGATTCATCGGGAGCACCTTGCCATGCTCCAGTCTCAGATTAACCCACACTTCCTCTACAACTCCCTTTCCACCATTGTGCGCCTTGCTGAGCGCGGAGAGCCGGAGACGATCAAGAGCATGACGCGGTCGTTGGTCGACTTCTATCGGCTCTCACTGAGCCGTGGACAGTCGCTCGTCCGCTTTGAAGATGAGCTCGAGCATGTCAGGGCCTACATCGATGTCTTTGACATCCGGAGACGCGGCGACTTCAGCTCGGAGTTTGAGATTGAGCCGGATACGTTGGCGTGGATGGTGCCGAAGGTGATCCTCCAGCCGATTGTGGAGAATGCGATTGAGCACGGCATGTCGCCGGACGGACCGGAGCTGGTGATAACCATTGCTGCGAGAGTGGAGCACGATCAGCTTATCTCCACGGTGCGTGACAACGGGGTAGGGATGGGGAGCGAGAAGCTTGAGGATCTCCGTTCCGGCGTGGTGCACGCGACCTCCGGCTACGGTATCAGAAACGTGACGGAGCGAATCAAGGCGTACTACGGCGAGCGCGGCAGCCTGGAGATCGAGAGTGCTCCCGGTGCGGGCACTCTGGTGACGATGCGCCTTGGCGAACTCTCAGACGTGCCAATCGATCCCTGATTCGTTGATCCAGCCGGATAATCGTTGTTCCGCCCGGTTGCGATCTGCTCTGCCTGGGCGGACCATGGCCTCACGAGTATGGCTACGACCACGCGAGCGCTTCCGAGAAGTGGCGGAGGGCTCCGCCTCAACGCATTCAAACGGCAACTCAGTCTTCAGTCGATGGTGCTCCCCTCGCTCGCACTTGTTGTTGTCTTTGTCTACTTCCCCATGTACGGGCTCATCATGGCCTTTCAGGATTTCCAGATAGGCGACGTCCCAGGGTTCAGTACGTGGGTCGGTCTCCACCACTTCCGCGTGCTCTTTCAGGAGCCAAATCTCTATCGCATTACCCGCAACACAATTGCGATGAGCGGTCTGAAGCTTCTTCTCGCCTTCCCGGCACCGATCATCCTGGCGCTCATGCTCAACGAGCTTCCCTATCACGGGTTCAAGCGCGTCCTCCAGACCGTTACCTATATGCCGCACTTCCTCTCGTGGGTGGTCGTCGCCGCGATGATGTTCGAGTTCCTCTCTGGGGACAGCGGAATCGTGAACTACATGCTCGAGCGATTGGGCATCATTGATACGCCTATTGTGTTTATGGGTGAGGCCGAGTACTTCTGGCCGCTCGTTGTCGGCTCTGAGATCTGGAAGGAGACTGGCTGGAGCGCCATCATCTACCTCGCGGCGATCTCCGGGATTGACCCGGCTCAGTACGAGGCCGCTGAGATCGACGGGGCGAATCGTCTCCAGAAGATCTGGCACATCGTGCTACCGGGCATCATGCCGACCATCATGATCCTCTTTATTCTCTCTGTGAGTCGACTGCTGGATGCCAACTTCGATCAGGTCATGATGATGACCGGCAACCTGAACAACCGTGCGGTCGCAGAGACGGCTGATGTCATTGACACCTTTATCTTCTCGTACGGCATCCGACTGGGGCGCTTCTCCTTCGCGACCGCGGCAACCTTTATCAAGTCGGCCATTGGCGCGACCCTGCTCGTTGGCGCAAATCAGATGAGCAAGGTTCTCAACCAGGAGAGCCTGTGGTAGGCACCGCGTGAGAAACTCGACGTTGGCCAACCGCATCGGCACCTGGACGATCGCGTTCGTCGTCCTCGTCTTCTCGCTGATGTGCCTCTACCCCATCCTGAGTGCCCTCGCGATTTCGCTGAACGATCCGGACGACACGGCACGGGGCGGCGTC
This sequence comes from Spirochaetales bacterium, assembly GCA_028284845.1. GTDB lineage: Bacteria > Spirochaetota > Spirochaetia > DSM-27196 > SLST01 > SLST01. Next base: position 5,978 of record JANQQY010000244.1, on the reverse strand, counting down.
ACCATCTACCCCCGGGAGTTCACCTTCACGAGTTACCAGATGATCCTGAGTGATCGGCGCATTCCGCGCGCGATGCTGGTCTCCATTGGGCGTACCGTCTCCGGCACACTGGTGAGCCTCGTCCTGACAGGGCTCTTTGCCTACGCGATGTCCAAGCGCTACCTGATGTTTCGGAACGCCTACATGACGATCTGCGTAATCGCGATGTACTTCTCGGGCGGACTCATTCCGCTCTACCTGCTCATTGCGAGACTCGGTCTGATGAACAACTTCCTCGTCTACATCATTCCAACCGCGGTCAACATCTTCAACATGATCATCATGCGGACCTTCTTCCGGCAGCTCCCGGAGGCGCTCGAGGAGTCGGCGTACATGGATGGTGCGGGTCCCTATACCATCTTCTTCCGGATCATCCTGCCGGTCTCGACGCCGATCATCGCGACCATCTCGCTCTTTGTCGGTGTTGCCCAATGGAATGCATGGCTCGATGCGGCTCTCTATATGACGCGGACGCAGGATCTCTGGCCAATGCAGAACATCCTGATTGAGGTCCTGAACACTGCCTCGTTCTACAACGACATGCTCGCGAGCGCGAGCGGAACAGCGGCAGAGGTAATGATGAAGATTCAACGGGTATCGGTGAGGTCCGCCCGGATGGCGGTGATGATGATCACGATCGTTCCCATCCTGTGCGTCTACCCGTTTATGCAGAAGTACTTCGCCAAAGGCATCATGATCGGCTCGCTCAAGGGCTGAGTAGGGTGCAGAACGATGGCTTGCGACCGGGCCGAAGCTAGCGCGGCACGGTGCACAAATAACAGGAGGAAACATGGCAAAACGATTGCTTACGATTGTTGTTCTTGGATTGATTCCATTGGTCGCGGGATTCGCGACCGGGAGCGAAGAGAGCGCTTCAGCTGGCGCCGGCGGTGACGAGCCGTATGAGTTCACCGTTCTGGTGAACTACGATTGGTTTGCGCCCAACGGCCCGTGGGGTGAGGATCTCATCTCGCAGGAACTATCACAGATGTTCAACATCGACATCAACTGGACCGGCTCAGGCGGCAATCCGGATCAGAAGATCGCAACACTTCTCGTCTCAGGCGATCTACCGGAATCGATCATCCTGGATCGGACCGCCAACTACCTGCGTCTGATCGATCTCGAGAAACTCGTCCCGCTCGACGACTGGATCGACGAGTACTCGGGCTATCGCAGTAACGTCTCAGACTCGACGATCAACCTCAGTCGAGTCGACGGGAACGTCTGGGGCATCCTCAACTGGCCGACCGACCAGCCGAACGGAAACGGCGGATGGGCGATCAACAAGGTCGTACATCGTGAACTCGGCGAGCCCGCGATCACCACCCTTGATGATCTCTACGACTACCTCGTTGATGTTCGCGATTCGGGAATCACCACTGATGCGGGCGCAGAGATCGTACCCATTCAGTTTGGTCAGAACCTCGACTTCACCCAGGTCTACGTCGCCCACGGCGACGGTCGCATCCTCAACTACTGGGACCAGTTCGCATGGGTGAACCCATCGACCGGCTCCTTCGAGTTTATTGGGAACGATCCCGCCTTTGTGGACACGATGCTCTACCTTCAGCGCCTCTACAGCGAAGGTCTGATGAATCGAGACATCTTTGTTGAGCAGACCGACCAGATCAAGGAGAAGGCGGCGAACGGTCGCTTTGGTGTCACCGCCGCTCGTGATCTTGCCGGCGATCCCCTTCGTGGCATGCTTCCCTGGCGGGAAGAGGAAGACGTAGTCTACAACGAGCTCTTTGACGTCCTCCTTCCGATCAGTGTGACCGGCAACCACGAGGACGTCTGGAGCAACACCTACAATGCGCTCGGGTGGAACATTCAGACCATCACGACCAGCGCCGAGCAGCCGGAACGGATCTACGAGTACTACGACTTCATCTCGAGCAACGAGGGTCAGATCATGATTCAGTACGGTCCCCAGGGGAACTTCTGGGATGAGCTCGACGCGAACGGCTATCCTGTCTGGAACGAGGCGGGCATCAACCGTGACTCTGAAGCCTCGAACGCTACCGGCCTCTGGTTCTGGACATGGCCCGGAATGACGGGCTTCACCGACTCCGCAAAAGTCGTCGCCGAGTACGAGAAGCCGTTTGACAAGCGCGACGTTGGGACGATGTGGCAGCACGAGGTGCTCTGGCGACACTCGTTTAATGCGACGGAGTTCAACGGATCGAATCCCGCCGGGGACACTGCCGCCGGTATCGCGCGTCAGGCAACCGAGGATCTCTTTAAGGAGTTCGTCGTTAAGATCATCAGTGCGGACAGTCAGGCCGAGTCCCGAGCGCTCATCAGCGAGCTCATTGAGAACGTGGACGAGGTTGGATTCGATGCGACGCTCGACTTCTACAACGAAGTCTGGGCAGCGAACAGGGCGAACCTCTAGATAGTGGCGGGGCTCGCCTGCGGGCCTCGTTGAGCAGACGGGCCTCCTTCGCAAGGCGTTGGGGCCCGCCTCTCTTCCCTCGGTCATCCATGCACAAGGTCACCAATACACCACTACGGCGCGAGATCCTCTTGGACGGTCTCTGGGAGCTTTCACAATCAGAGACTGCGGACCAGCACGGTCTGTGGCAGTTCACGGTTCCGGTTCCGGGTCTTGTCGATCTTGCTCAGCCTGCGCTGCCAGAAGTCGGTGTTGTTTCCGAACTGCGTTCCTTCTTCTGGTACCGCACTCATTTCGCGACGCCACATGAGCCGGCGCCTCTGGCCCGGTTGAAGATCTGGAAGGTCCAGTTCGGTCACTCAGTTGTCTTGAATGGAACAGAGGTCGGTGGAGGCAGCTGTAACTTCACCTCAGCCTGCTATGACGTAACGAACGAGCTTGCCCCTGCCGGAGGGGAGAACGAGCTTCTCATTCGTATTGGGGCAGACCCCACACAGCTTCCCCGCTCTGTTGTCTACGGACACGACTTTGAGAAGCTCAGATATATCCCCGGTATCTACGACTCGGTCTCCCTCATCCTCTCCGGACGACCGGCAATCTGGTCTATTCAGGTTGCGCCGAACCTGGCTTCGGAATCGATTCAGTTGGCGGTCGAGTGCGAACACGTGGACACGGAGCCGGTCCGGTGCTCATACACGCTCACCAGTCCAGACGGCAAGATCCTTGCCGGCGAAGTGGAGCAGGGTGCCGGTGTCAGGCCGGCCACGATTCCCATCCCGCGGCCCCAACCCTGGTCCCCGGAGGAACCGGCGCTCTATCGGATCGACATCTCCACGGTCGGTGACACCGCATGTGCCCGCTTTGGCATGCGCGACTTCTCCTTCGATCCTGTGCGTGGTCAGGCAATCCTCAACGGATCAACCTACTTCCTGCGGGGCACCAATATCTGCTTCCATCGATTCCTGGAGGATTCCTCGCGAGAGGCTCTTCCCTGGGATCAAACGTGGGTCAGGCGTCTCTTCGAGTTAATGAAGGAACTCCATTGGAACTCGTTCCGCTTCTGCCTTGGCTTCCCGCCGGAGTTCTGGTACGAGATCGCCGACGAGACCGGATTCCTGATTCAGGATGAGTATCCCATTTGGTATGGCCCTCGGCCTGAGCTCTTCCCCAAGGAGTTGAGCGCTGACGTGCTCGCCAACGAGTACCGGGGTTGGATGCGAGATCGTTGGAATCATCCGTCAGTCGTGATCTGGGATGCTCAGAACGAGACGGTTACTGAGAAGACTGGGGCGGCGATTCGAGCCGTACGATCGCTTGATCTGTCAGACAGGCCGTGGGACAACGGCTACGGCGCACCCGGCCGGCTCTCAGACCCCATCGAGGTCCATCCCTACATCCTTCAGAACTACATGTCCAAGCCACCGGGCGATCAGGGTCCGCTCTACGACTACCTTACCAGGCGGCGGATTCCGGACAACGGCCCGAACGAGTTCTCGCCCCGCCGGGATGGAGAACCATACACCCATCCCATCGTTAACAATGAAAACGTGTTCTTCTGGCTGAACAGAGATGGAACTCCAACGGGCCTGACGCGTTCGATCTACGAGAACGTGGGAGATCACACCAACCTTACCACGGAGGATCTGCACGCCTACTACTACCAGCGCATTATCTCGTACTGGCGCGTGCATCGAACGAGTGCCGCGGTCCATGAATTCGCCTTCCTGGGATACTCGCGTCCGGGCGACAGTGACTTCACGTCGGATAACTTCCGCGATGTCGCCTCGCTTGCGCTTCGTTCGACCTACGTCAGCGCCGTCCGAGCCGCTTTCCATCCCATCGGGCTCATGATTGACCGGTGGGAGTCATTCTTTGTGCCGGACGCGGAGATCGTGGTTCCGATCCGAATGATCAACGATCGCGCCAATGCGTGGATGGGAGCGGTCGTCGTCGAACTCGCGGGCGAGACCGGGCCGCTGCCTCTGGCTGAAGAGGCCGTCTCTATCGCGCCGTTTGGGACCTATGCATTTGAAGTCCAGATGAGGTTGCCAGGTGACTCCGGTGACTATCTGCTGACTGCCGGGTTCGCCGACAACGGGGAATCAATCATGCATGAGCACCGCTTCTCCATCGACCCGCTTCCGCGTTTGGCGGAGCCGGTCAGCGGCTCCCCAAGCGACCAGTACGTTCATAGTGTTGGTGGTGTCACGAAGCCCGGAGATGGGGCGTAGGCGATGACGTTCACGCGTGACGCCTGCGTCACGTGTGAGCGCCCGTGTTACGTGCGAGTGCCCGCGTCCCGTCCTCAGCTCCACCAGAGCGGAAGGCCACGTCCCTCCATCACCGGATTGGGTTTCCCGTAGAATCCCGGCGTGAACGGGAATCGCTCTTCTATGTCGTCGATGAGCTCCACACCGTAGCCCGGCTTCTCCGGCAGTGTTATCACGCCGTTCTCAATGGGATATGGTTCCTTGAAAATCTCCCACTTGAGGGGATTGCAGGTCTGATTCAGCTCGCACATGTGTCCGCACGAGAGCGAGGCAACGAGGTGCGCGTTGGCGATTGTTGTCAGTCCCCCGACCCAGTTGTGGGGGCAGTAGTATTGACCGTGCTTCGCAATCACTTGACCAATCTGCCACCCCTCGCTGAGTCCCGTGAGATTCGCATCGGTCTGAATGATGTTCATTGCTCCGGCCGCCACGAACGGCTCCACCTGGTATCTGTTCCACCAGCTCTCGCCGCCGGAGACCATGACGCTCGGCATCGCCTCATTGATCGCGATGTGTTTCTCAAGGGCATCGGGAGCGTCGTGCGGCCACGGCTCTTCGAACCAGTAGAAGCCGAGCTCCTCAAGGGCGGGACAGAGTTCGTTGATGATGCTCTCGTACTCCCAGGGAAACTTCTCAATGACCAGTCTGAACTCCGGGCCCACCTCCTTGCGAAGCCTCTCGAGAACTCTGATGTACTCTGCCATCGTCATCCCGCTGAACTTCCAGCTGGTGCCGTTCCTGAACTTGAACGTGTCATACCCCTGCGATTGGTAGAGGAGGGCCTCCTGGATGAGCTCATCGGCGCCGTTGTCGTACCATGCGTGGCTGACTCCGCCGCTGGCGTAGATCTTCACCCTCTCTGACGCCTCGTCTTCGCCGGCGAGCAGTCTGAACACCGGCGTGCCGGTGATCTTGCCAAGGATGTCCCAGATCGCATTGTTCACACCGGCCCAGGCGGCCTCCGCCAGATGCGAGTGCCCCTGGTTGTTCGTTAGCAGATCAACGTCAAAGACATTTGCGCCACGAAGCAGAGGCGTTACGTAGTGGTCTATGTAATTCTTTATCTTGTCGGGAAATCGACAAGGGCTTCCCTCGGCGATCCCGACAACTCCGGCATTGGTGTGCACGCGCGTCAGGGCGGCATCGGATTTCCAGACGTAGAGTCCGCCGCATCGCCAGATGTACTCGTCGCCTGCGGTAAGCGCGTACTCCTCCGGGACGGGAGGCCGATGCACATAGGAGAGCGGGGTGACGGTGATGTCCGTTATGGT
>JANQQY010000289.1 GCA_028284845.1 Spirochaetales bacterium | reverse complement strand
CGCCAGGTCGGTGACCTCGGCTCCGCGCTCGATGACAACTCCGCTCGCCTCGTGACCAAGGATCATCGGTTCTCGAACGACGAAGGGGCCAATGGCACCGTGTGTGTAGTAGTGAACGTCGCTACCGCAGATACCGACGTTTCGAAGTGCTATCCGGACGTCGCGCGGCCCGAGCGTCTCAGGAATGGTGATGTCGCGAATCTGAAGATCGCCCTGCTTCTCGAGTACGAGTGCTTCCATGGGCGCATCGTATCACAGCTGGTCAGTTGACGGAGATTTCTGCGCCGGTCTCCATTGCACGAACGAGTGATGAGATCCACCTGGACGCCGGGGCGCCGTCGACGACCTCCTGATTTACGAGCACGGTGAGGTGGAGGACCTCACGCGCCTCAATCCTTCCGTTGAGCACGACTGCCTTTGGCGTCACCGCACCAATGCCGATGCAGACGGGGTGCATGCTTTTGGGGATGAACCAGCCTTTCACGCGACCGCCCATGCCGACGGATGTGATCACGACGCTGCCCATCATGTGTTGGAGTCGTGCCGGATTTGCTAGAGCGCGGGAGAGAAGCCATCCGCGGAGAAATCCGGGGAGTGAATTGTAGAGCGTTGTTGCGAGGGTCCGCTTGGCGTTCGTCTTTCGACCAATCACGACGCTCGCCCCGGCCACCGGTTGTTGCCGCGCGAGCGCGATCTGCGCCTCTATCTCTTCTGCTGTCCTGCTGTCAGCACTGGGGATGAGGAGCGGAAGCGGCACATAACATCCGTCCACATTGCGCTCCACCATGATGCTCACGTTGACCCGTTCGAACGTCGCAATCGAACGCCGGCCAACACGCACCTCATGGGCTCGTGGGTACTCGGCCAAGCTGCTCGCGACACTCTTGATGAGCCACGCGAGGAAGCTAATCGTGGTCCGTCCTCCACGATTTGCCATTCGAAGCCCGGATCGCGCGCGCGTCACGTCGACCTCAAGCAGCGCGGCGACGTGATGCTTGCGTACGCCAATGTGCCCCAGGTCGATCGTTGAGAGTCGACTCTGAGAAAACGGCGAGACCTCCGGCGCTTTGTTCTCCATATCACCCCTTCTACCGAGATGATCGGCGAATCATGGGCCCAAGTGGAGGCCCAATGCCGCTAAGCCGCCTTTTCGATTCGCTCGCGTGGCATTGTTGAGACGAGGACGACGACCTTACCGTCCCGTTCGCGAAGCTTCGAACCCCACCTCAGAAGGAGTTCACCGAGCCATACAGAGAGCGCGTGGCTTCGGCTGTGGTAGCGCCCGTACTCGACCTCGCGGTAGGCCTCTGCGTCCCGGTGGAGCGAATCCAGGTGTTCGCGCGCGAGCTGCTCTGTCTCTGCGTAGTTGTGTCCGTTCATACTCTTCTCCCTTCGGTACTCTGAACCTCGATCAATTGCCTCAGTCCGACGCAGACGTCTTCAATGCGCTGCGGGTTGATTCGGTACTTCTTAGTCCGCTCGCTGCCGTCCACCGACAACAATCCGGTTGCAGCCAGCTGATTCAGGTGTCGCGATGCGCTCGATTGGCTGAGGTCGAGGCGCTCCATGACGTCCTGCGTTGTGATCGCCTCACGCTCGACGGCACGTTCAATGATTTTCATTCGAGTTCCATCACTCAGGGCCTCGAGCCGTACCAGCAGATCGGATCGATCGAGGGCCGGTGAGTGCACCGTCGCGCCCTCCGGAATGCGGGCTCGACCCACGAGGTAGGCGGTGGTGCCGTCAAAGTCAAAGAGAATCATGTAGGGACCGATGTGGACCGACGGCACATAGACGATCGTTGTTGCCTTCTCGAGCGTCTCAAGCCACACCGCCGGGATGAAATCGCGGCCCGTGACAAACCGGAGGCGCTCCTCGAGCGACCCCGATGGGACGGTTACCGAGCGAAAGGCGGTTACCGACTCACCAATCGATCGTTCAGCGTCGGCCCACGCCTGCTTCAGATAGCTCTCATAGAAGTGGTTGAGAATTCCCACCAGCCGATCTCGGTACTCAGTCGGCTTCTGGAAGGCGGCGTACCGCTCCCGTGTTTCTTGCTCGTCCCAATAGTCAGGCTCTTTTGCGTTCATGATGCGCCGTGCGAGGTCGACGAAGAGATCCTCGTCAGACTTTAGATCTTCCACGCTTGGCAGCTCTTCGCCCGGAAGATAGTGGGAGGCTTTCGAGAGGGTCTGAGAGAACTCCTCCTCGACAATACGTTCCGGCTCCACAGCTGTCAGGCTGGCAATGAACTCCGGGAGAGTACGCGCCTGCGTCCATCTGCCATGAGAGACCGCACCACACGCAATCTCCGCTTCCCGCTTCTCCTCGTCAGTGATCCGGCCCAACATCTGGTCCACCCACGGTGAGATGTGATCGAGGTGATCCTGGTTCAGCGTACAGAGGCTGCACAGCATGTTGTGTACCGGTGCGCTCTCAAACTGGATGACTGGCGTGCTTTGATCCGGTACAAACCGAAGGTCTGACATTCTCTCTCCTCATGCGTTATACCCGCATTACCGGGTATAACATATCTGCTTGTTTCATCATCGTCAATCCGTTATATGTTTATTACCCGGTTTTCCGGGTAAAATGTCTCGTCAAAGTGCCTCGGCCCGCAGCACACCCATTCCCTCTTCTCCCGTTTCCGGCCATGATCCCCGTGGAGCGACAATGATCACGATCACCAACGTAGAGGCAATTCTTACCGCCCCCGAGGGAATCGATCTCGTAATCGTGCGAGTACAAACCTCGCAGATCGACCTTGTGGGATATGGGTGCGCGACCTTCACTCAGCGTGCAAGCAGCGTTGCGGAGGTTGTGAATCAGTACCTCGCGCCGCTTCTCAAGGGCCGTGACGTCTCACGAATCGAGGACACGTGGCGCCTCATGATGGCCAACAGCTACTGGCGGAGTGGGCCGGTGTTGAACAATGCGATTGGCGGCGTTGATATGGCGCTCTGGGACATCGCCGGAAAACGGGCCGACATGCCGGTCTATCAGCTTCTAGGCGGTGCGTGCCGAGATCGTGTTGATGTCTACCGCCACGCCGACGGGTCGACGGTTGGCGAAGTCATTGAACGGGCCAAGGAGCTGGTTGCCCAGGGGCACCGGTATGTGCGCTGCCAGTTAGGCGGATACGGGGCGGCGGGAGCGATGGTTCGAAGTGCCGATGCGGAGAGCTCCACTGAGGGGGCCGCGCCCACCGCGCTCGTATCTGTGGCAGATTCACCGGGAGCGCCGATCACCGTCTCCAAAGGACCCCAGGCGCCTGAGGATGACCGCGTCGCGATCGATCCTTATATGTATATGGAGTTGACCGTTGAGATGCTGCACGAGGCGCGCGCCGCGCTTGGGCCGGAGGTTCAACTCCTGCACGACGTGCATGAGCGCGTCCCCGCCGGCGAGATCGCTCGCTTTGCCCGTCGACTCGAAGAGGTGAGGCTCTTCTTTCTTGAGGACCCGGTCGCGCCGGATCAGGCCGCCTGGCTGAACGAGATTCGGTCGGCAACGACCACACCCATCGCTCTTGGAGAGTTGTTCACCGGCCCCGAGCAATGGGTCCCGCTCATCCAGAGCCGCCTGATCGACTTCATCCGCGTGCATGTGAGTCATGTTGGTGGAATCACGCCCGCCCGCAAGCTCGCGATTCTCGCCGAAACCTACGGTGTCCGCACAGCCTGGCACGGACCGGGCGACTGTTCCCCCTTTGGCCACGCCGCCAACGTCCACCTCGACTTCGCCAGTTCGAACTTCGGAATCCAAGAGATGTATCAGCCGCGGGAGATCATGCGCGAGGTGTTTCCCGGAACGATTCAGGTGGTGGATGGAGCGATCCTTCCTCCGGACTTACCCGGCCTCGGAATCGATTT
>JANQQY010000234.1 GCA_028284845.1 Spirochaetales bacterium | reverse complement strand
CCTCCCCCGGAGTCGTCACTCGTGCGCAGGCAGGTCGTGCTCGGCCCACAGGCTCCCGTCTGGCAGGAGGAGGTTGCTTCCGAGTAGGCTGTCAGGCTTCGAGATTCTTGAGGTAGGCCCTTCGGCGTTTGTGCTGCCGAGCATCGTAGACTTTCCACATCGCCTGGACTTCGTGATTCGTTTCGAGTTCCGGATTCGTCTCTGCGCTCACGATCCCATACTTGATGGCGCTGAGGGTGATCTCATTCATGAGCGTCGCCACCAGTCCCTTCGGCTGATACTCCGGCAGAACCGCGACCAGGAGGAAGTCGATCTGCTTTGGTCGGCGAAGGGCGTGCAGAAGATGGATAAATCCGAAGGGGAAGAGCCGGCCCCGAGATTTCTGGAGCGCGCGCGAGAGTGACGGGATGGTGATCCCAAAGCCAACGACGCGGTCGTTCTCGTCAATCAGGATTTTCACGAAGTCGGGATTGAGGAACCCGAAGTACTGCTCGGTATACGCCTCCATCTGCTCTTGAGTCAATTCAACGACTCCGTACAGATCCTTGTAGGCGATGTTCACGACATCAAAAATACCCTTGGCGTAGTTTCGGAAGACCTTCCTAGGACCCTTCACGAGTCGTACCTTGCTTCGCTTCAAGACGATCTCTTGTACACGGAGCACCTTGTCAGGCACCTCCTTGGGCACCATGAGCTCGAACTCAACCCAATCAACGTCCTTGGCGTACCCGAGCGCCTCAAGGTGCAGAGGGTAGTAGGGGTGGTTGTAGTAGGTGTCCATGGTTCCGAGTTCATCAAATCCGTCGATCAGCATTCCTTCCCGGTCGAGATCAGTGAAACCCATCGGGCCATTGACGCCCGTCATGCCGCGTTCACGAGCCCATGCTTCAACCGCACCAATCAGGGCAGCCGAGACCTCCCGGTCGTCAATGAAGTCGATCCAGCCAAACCGGCAGTACTTGTTACCCCACTTCTCGACGTACTTGTGATTGATGATTGCCGCGACACGGCCAACAAGCTTTCCCTCCTTGTAGGCGAGCAGGAGCTTTGCGTCGCAGTGTGCGTAGGCTGGGTTCTTCTTTGGGTCTAGAGCGCGATACTCATCCATGAGGAGCGGCGGGATCCAGAACGGATTCCCCTTGTAGATCCTGAACGGGTAGGTGACAAACAATCGAAGCTCTCGTTTTGATCGAACCTCACGGATCTCGATGGCCATCGTTCGCTCCTTTGCGACTGTCCCTACTCGGGCTTGCGTAGTGTCATGCAGTAGTAGATTCTTCGGCCGCGTTCAAACGAGCGATAAAGGCCGGTCCCCGGAGTCCCCGCGAACTCCCGACCGGCTCCGCGAAGCATCCTTGGAAGATACCGACTGATGAGGGCGACCCTTCGGTCGGCGTCATCGCTCAGGGCGCGCAGGACTTGGGTGTTGATTGTGCTGTTATCCACGACCTCAAAGCCGGTATCTCTCAGGGCTTCCTCTACCCCAGCGGCGTAGTGCGAGTAGCGGAAGTCGGTGTACAAGAAGTGCCCTCCGGGAACCAGAACTCGGAACGCCTCATCGGCAAATTGACGAAAGTCGGGGTAGCGGTGGGACGATTCAACGTTGAGAACCGCGTCAAATGACTCTGCCTCAAAATCGAGGTGCTGCGCATCCATCACCCTAAAATCGATTTCTGGATAGGTCGCAGAGCAGAATGCGATCGCGTCTGGATTGAGATCGACGCCTGTTGATTCAGCCGGCTTGAGGTAGCGATGGACGTATGAGAGACCTCCGCCACGGCCGCACCCGACCTCAAGGAGCCGCTTGCCCGAGAGATCGACCGCAGAGGCTGTCCGATGATAGAGCTGAATGGGATAGCGCTCATCCTCATCCGTGTCCGCGAGCTCCAAGGATTCATCACCTTGAAAGCCGTAGTTCATAAAATGGAGTACGCCGTCGGTGTCTGCTCGATTGACGATCGTGTACCACGGCTTCATCACGAGATTGGCGAACCACTTGAAGATGCGCAGGAAGAGCATACCAGATCACCTTACGACGGCCCTGGAACCCCGTCAATTCACCGCTCTGCAGCCCAATTGCCGAGTCTGATCTTCGTTAGTATCTCTGCCTCATGGCTAAGACGAAACTTCTGACCAAACCGCGGATCGTTTTCCTCGCGTGGGCAATCGCCGAGCTCATCGGGTGGCTCCTGACACACTTTGTCTTTCAGGATCCACGGGCGAACTGGGTCTGGCTCGTCCTCAGTGTTCTCGCCTTTATTCCGATGGTGCTCTACATGCCGTGGAAACAGCCCAAAATGCGATCGATTCTGCTTCTCTGGCTGATCTCAGTCGCTTTTGGGATGGTCGTGTCATTTCTCGCGTTCTATCTGCCGTTCCTTGTCTGGATTGCCGGCTGGCTTGGGGCGTTCTGGTTGATTCTTATGGGGATAACCTTCTTCCTGAATGCCATCTGGTGGTCGCCCAAGCAGTGCATCGTTGGCGGGGTCGTTCAGGTGCTCGCCGGAGTTGCCGTCATCCTCCTCCCAGGAGCCTTGCTCATTAATCAGTACCTCGTGGCCGCCGTCGCCGGGACACTCGGAATGCTCATCCTCGTTCCGAACCCGGCCCGGTTCCGAAAGGCGCGAGCATAGCTTGCGATGATCGAGATCCCCGAGGCTGCCGTATTGTCGCTCCAGATTGCCAACCGGCTCACCGGGAGGACGATCACAGCAGTCGAAACAGGCCACTCGGCTCACAAACTTGCCTGGTACTACGGTGAACCCGCGGGCTACGAGCGTCTTGCCGTCGGCGGAGCGATCACGGGGGCCGTCGCTCGCGGCGGGTTTGTGGAGATTGCGGCCGGCGACACGCGAATCCTTTTCTCTGAGGGCATTGTCCTCCGGCTCGTGAATGCGGGTGAAGAGCCTACTCCAAAACGTCAGATCATGGTGACCTTCGACGATGGGTCGGCGCTCACCGGGTCGGTGCGGATGTATGGCGGAGTCGGAATCGTACCGGCGCTTCCAAGCGGACAGGCGGCCCTCTCGAACGAATACTACGAGCGGGCCGTGCAGGCACCGTCGCCGATTTCGGATGAGTTCACGGTGGACTATCTTGAGGAGCTCATCCAATCGTCTGTACCAAAGAGACTCTCCGCCAAAGCAGTGCTTGCGACCGAGCAACGGGTTCCCGGACTCGGGAACGGTGTCTTGCAGGACATCTTGTTCGAGGCTCACCTGCATCCGAAGGCGCCGCTGCGTTCGATCCTCGAAGGAGATCGGGAAAGGATCGATGCCTTGCATGGTGCGGTCGTTGCTACCCTACGGGCGATGGTCAAAGAGGGCGGCCGCGACACGGAGATCGATCTCAACGGTTCAAAGGGCGGCTACCACTCCAGAATGAGTCGGCTGACCGTTGGGACCCAGTGTCCGGCCTGCGAGGCTACCATCGCCAAGGGCACATATATGGGCGGAAGCATCTACTTCTGCCCCCGTTGTCAGTCGATGACCTGAGGGCTACCCTGTACCGATGTTCCGGATTGACGAAGTCAACCTCTATGAAGAGCTCGGGTACGACAAGATCAAAGAGCTCTCACGTTCCTTCTATACAAAGGTCTACGCCGATACCGAGCCCTCATTTCGCGGCATGTTCCCTCGGGACATGGAGATGGCGATTCAGAACCAGTACGAGTTTTTCGCTCAGCGTCTTGGAGGGCCTCAATACTACAGCGACCGCAAGGGTCATCCGGCTTTGCGGGCCCGCCACGCGAGGTTCCAGATCGAGCGGCCGCATGCCGAAAAGTGGCTGAACTACATGCGCGAGGCGATGGTCGAAGTCGAGATTCCAGCGGACGCTCGCGAGCGCCTCGATGAGT
>JANQQY010000228.1 GCA_028284845.1 Spirochaetales bacterium | reverse complement strand
GCGACCACAACCCATCCGAACGCAAAAGACCTCACTCTGGCGACGGTGGGTTTGGTCGCCTTCACCTCGGCCACGATCACATGAGAGGTGATCACGGTGTGGCGTTCGTAGCCTTCAACCTCACAGACTCCCATCGTGATCCGTTCCGTGAGCTCCCGGTCATTCACTCCGTCCGGGATTTCTGCGAAATCGGCAATCCAATCGACTGATACCTTCATGCTCATGCTCTCCAATAACCGGTCAGCAGTCGGCAAACTGTCGGGTGAAATCGACGTTCCCACTGTGAAGGTGACGGATGTCGTCGATCTGGTAGCGCATCATGACCAATCGGTCCAAGCCCAACCCAAATGCGAAGCCGTTGTAGACCTCGGGGTCAATGCCGCCGGAGATCAGAACATTGGGGTGAGTCATGCCGCATGGCATCAGTTCTACCCATCCACTCTGCCTGCATACAGAGCAGCCCGTGCCGTCGCAGATCAGGCAGTTGATGTCCAGCTCGAACCCCGGCTCCACGAACGGGAAGAAGCCCGGCCGTAGTCGAATTTCGACATCCCTGTTGAAGATCTCCGATAGGAGCGTCTTCTCGAAGTAGATCAGGTGGGCAACGCTGATGTCCTTTCCAATGAGCATGCCTTCCATCTGGTGGAACACAGCCTCGTGAGAGGCATCGGTCGCCTCACAGCGGAAGGCCTTTCCCGGTGCCACAAAACGGAATGGCGGGGTCTTTTTTTGTTCCATGCCTCGAATCTGAATGCAAGAGGTGTGAGTACGGAGCAGGTGTTTCATGTCCTTGAACCAGAACGTGTCTTGCATGTCTCGAGCAGGGTGGGTCTGCGGAACATTGAGAGCGGTAAAGTTGTACCACTCTGTCTCGATGTGCGGACCGTCAAGGATGTCGAAGCCCATGGAAAGAAAGATGTCTTCCAACTCTCGCTGGACGATGGTGACAGGATGCAACCCCGACTCCTTCACCGAGACCGCCCTCAGGCTGCGGCGTAGGGTGATGTCTGTCCAGTCCGACGTTAGGGTCACGTTGATCGCGGTGCGTTCGATGGCCGCCCGTGCGTCCAGCAGTTTGGTCTCGATTCGGCCCTTCACCACATTAGCCAACCTACCGACGGATCTTCGATCCTCAGGTGTCGCGTCCTTGAGCGACCGGAGGATACCGCTCAGCACGCCCTTCTTGCCCAGGTAACGGGCCTTCAGATCTGCAAGTGCGGCTTCTGTTTCCGCCTCTTGCACGTCGATTTCGAATCTCTTTTCCAGAGCCTGCAATCGGTCCTTCATAGAACTCTCCATGGCGCCTCCCTTCGGCAGCTCCTCAGGCGGCCGGGCACAAAAAAAGCCCTCCGTTACCGGAGGGCTCGCAGCTGACGTTCCTAACGAACTACGATCGCGCGACGCTTCCCCCGGCACATGGGCCGCTGCTAAACGAGAAGGCAAATCGCGAGATGGCAGTCAGGTTGATCACGAACCGCATTATGCGAGGTTGCTGTAGAGCGGGTCAAGTCGTGCCGGCGAGTCCGAGGCGACCTATCGGTGCCCGGGTACCAATCACCGGCGCCTCTATGCGCAGCTGAAGTTGGCTCGAGCGATGGGCACCGACGTGGCTCCGAAACAGGCCGTTCCTGCCTCGTGTAGTATAAAAAGATGCAAGAGACCGAACGCAGTGCGAAGCGTCGAGTCCTGATCGTGGACGATGAGTGGCTCGACCTTGAAGGCCTTCGCGATCAGATGCCGCTCGACCTCTACCCAGAACTCACGGTGGAGACGGCGAAGCATGCGAAGGAGGCTCTGGGGAAGTTCCATGCAGCGCCTTTTGAGATCCTGTTCACAGATATCAGGATGCCCGGCATGACCGGTCTTGAACTCGCGCAGATCGTTCGGAGCCGGTGGCCGGCAACCGCCATTGTTGTTGTCAGCGGCTTTGATGAGTTTGAATATGCGCGCCGTGCGATCACCGTCGATGCCGCCTACTACCTGCTCAAGCCCGTGGAAGACGGCGAATTGCAGCGCGCCATTGAAGCCGCTCTCCGTCGGGTGAACGCGAACGGCACGCCTCTCGCCGCCGGTCCGCCGGCTGAAGATCTTCCCGCCCCTCCGCTTGGGATCTCTGAGCGCGTAGCACAGCGCGTGGCCCGAATCGTTCACGAACGGATCGTGGACGATCTCTCGCTCCGTGGAATTGCGGAAGAACTCCAATACACGCCCAACCACCTGGGGCGCCTCTTTCAAGAGGCCACGGGCAGGAGGTTTAGCGACTACCTCAAGGAACAGAGGATGGACCGCGCGATGAGTCTGCTCCAGAGGATGCCTGAGCTCCGCGTATCTGAGGTCGCTGCACGCGTTGGGTACCGGGACCCGGACGCGTTCTCTCGCCAGTTTCGCGACGCCTTTGGAGTGCTGCCGAAGTCGTTCAGGGAAGCCGATGACCGGTAGAGAGGTCGTTGGGCGATCGCTACAGACAAAGCTCTTTCTCATCTACGTCTCGCTCTCTCTGCTGCCCATCGTGCTTCTTGGAGCGAGCGCCTCTCGACTGGCAAACAGGACCGCGCGCCAGGAAATGATGTCCGTCATCCAGCAGTCTCAGCTCAGAGTGACATCGACCATTCATCAGAACGCCGCGCGCATTCAGAACGTCATTGATACGATT
>JANQQY010000218.1 GCA_028284845.1 Spirochaetales bacterium | reverse complement strand
CCCATCTCTTCCATCGCGGCCGATGTCTCCGTCACCGCCGTTGTCTGCGTTTCAATCTGCGCGCGCAGCGACTCAATGTTCGCCGTGATCTCTTCGGAGGCACTCACGGCACTCTCAGTCGACTCGTCCAGACGCGACATCTCGTGTTCAACGGCGCTTGCATCCTCTTCGATCATGCGACTCGTCTCGATTGTGTCGGTGGTGTTCGCGTTCATGGCCTGAGAGATCTTCACGCCGTTGTCTGCGAGAGACCGGATTCGGAGCACCAGGTCGCTCAGCCGGGGTTGGAGCTGCTCGGAGAGAGCCTTGGCCGCTTCGTCGATCTCTGCGATGCGAGATCGCGACAGCGACGTCTTGGAGAGATTGCCTTCAGCCATCTGTATGGTCGCGTTTGCGCTTCGAGCGACGGGTCTGGCGATGCTCCGTCCAATGGCGAATGCCATTGCGATGGAAGCAAGGAGTGTCACGGCTCCTACAAGGAGGGCGTTTCGCCGTGTTGTACTGACGATTCCCAGTGCGGCATCACGCGACTGAGCGATACCAAAGTCGGAATCCCATTCGGGGAAATAGGCGATCGCGACAAATGTGCCTCGCCCTGCGAGACGATCCGCCGGTCCCGATTCGGTCAGCACCAACTCGGCGGCCCCGTCCTCTCCATACTCCACTGCCGAATCGGACAACAGATCAACATAGGCAATGTCCACGACATTCACGTCGTTGCTACTTGTCGCATCGAGGGATCGCGACTGGATTACCGTTCGATCGGGAGCGATCCGGAACGCGTATCCTTCTATCGCCGGAGCGTATGCTTCAAAGGTCTTCCACGCCTGTTCTCTGGCACCCGCATCTGCGGTCGCCGTCGCAAATGCTCCAACTACCTCGGCGTTCGCGAAAATCGGCTCGTATGCGGCGAGATAGGGCACGCCCAGGACTTCCGTCTGACCCGCGAAGTTCGTGCCTGCTGTGAGCGCGCCAAATGCACCGGTCTCACGGCTCAACGGAGTCCCAACGGCCCCGCCGTCGCCGGCGTCTACCGTCGACGCTACTCTCACAAAGTCGTTGCCCACGCGCTGAAACACCGTGCCTTCGACTCCAAATGAAGACTCCATCCGGAGCAGCAACTGCGAGAACCGAGAGTCCGCGAGCGAGGCGGCAGTATCGCTGCTCAGAAATCCGGCCTCGAGCGAGGCTCCCATATCGCTCGAGAGTATTTCGTCTCGACCGTAGATTGCGAATCGATCCATTTCGACAAGTGAGTTCTCGTATGCCACGTCCACGGCCGCCAGACCATCGGAAAGAGCCTTCGATATCTCAAGATCCTGCGAGAACACCGCGTTCCGGGTGATCTGCACCTCAAGCGCAATCGTCATCACGGCGATCGGTACCACAGCAACGACTGCCATTGCCGCGATGATCACTAGTCCTAACCTGAATTTCATCTCTATCTCCTTTTCTGCACAACTGACTCTTCGTTGCCCTTGCCCGCCGGAACGAAATAGTCCTCAAGCTCATTGATGTTCGCCGGTCGTCCAAAGAAGTATCCCTGTGCCATATCCGCACCGCACGAAACGAGAAAACGGGTCTGGCGCTCCGACTCCACGCCCTCAATCACGGTGAGTCCTCCAATTCCGTGAACCAGCTCAACAAATCCACGTACCAGCGACCGCGCCGCGTCCGACTCGCCAACAGCCTCCACATAGGCGCGATCCAATTTCACTGCGTCTACGGCGAACTCTCGGAGATAGCGGATCGACGAGTATCCTTCCCCAAAGTCATCCAGGTAGATTCCGACCCCGGCTTCCGCAATCTCTCGAACCGTTTGGCGTGCGGTTTCGAAGTCTCGGATCGCTGCCGTTTCTGTGATCTCTACTCTCAACCGGGCGGGGTCGCACGGCGATTCCTTGATCGTGGCGATGAGCCGTTCGGCAAAGCCGGGTGTGGTGAGATCTATGGGTGCAGCGTTGACCGAGACGTAGAAGTCTTCTGGTAAGAGTTCCGATTCTGCGATGCCGGAGAGCGCCGACTCCAAGATCCAGAGATCCAGGTTGGTGATCGACGAGGTCTCTTCAATAAACGGCAGGAAGTCTCCCGGTGGAACCACGACGTCCCCATTTGTCCATCGAGCCAGTGCCTCCGCTCCCACCACACGGTTGGTACGCAGGTCGAAGATTGGCTGGTAGACCGGGTTGATCTCCCGCCGATGCATCGCTCCGCCGATGGCTGCTTGCATGTGCAGTCTGCGGTGGGCTGCCCGGTTCATGTACGGATCGTGGATTCGGAACTCATTCCGGCCCGATGCCTTGGCCGCAGTAAGCGCGGCGTCCGCCGAACTCATGAGCTCGCTCGCATCGTTTCCGGACTCCGGATAGGTTGAGATCCCAACCGAGACAGACGGGCGAATCGTGTTCCCGTGGATCGAAT
Source organism: Spirochaetales bacterium (assembly GCA_028284845.1). Taxonomy (GTDB): domain Bacteria; phylum Spirochaetota; class Spirochaetia; order DSM-27196; family SLST01; genus SLST01. The sequence goes on along the minus strand of JANQQY010000218.1, from coordinate 16,643 downwards.
ACGGTTCGTGTACAGCCGCCAGCATTCTCCGAGCGATACTGGGTAGCTGTTCGACGCTCTTCACGTCGTGCAGAAGAATCGCGAACTCGTCGTCGCCAAACCGGAAGGCGATGTCGTCGCCTCGGAGTTGGTACTCAATCCGGGCGGCCACCCATTGCAGAAGCCTGTCGCCCGCGTCGTGTCCATAGCTCTCATTAACATCTTTGAACTGATCGATATCAAGGAAAAGCAATCCCAGCGTGCTCTTGGTTCGTGATGCCCTCCGGATCGATTCCCGCAGCGAAACGGAGAGATAGGCTTTGTTCGGGAGACCGGTCAACGAATCGTGCGTTTCCGCGTGGATCAATCGGTCGCTGATTTCTCGGAGTTCTGTGAGATCGTGAAAGACCGCGACGTACGAACGATTCCCGGCTTCGTCCGGCTCAGTCCGTTCGATCGTCAGCAGTTGCGGATATTCGGTCCCGTCGCGTCGCTTGTTCCAGATCTCCCCGCTCCATCGGCCGTTTGTGGTGATTGACCGCCACAACTCCTCGTAGAACTCCGGGGTGTGCCTCGTCGATTTTAAGATTCGAGGATTCTGACCAATGACTTCTGCCGTGGTGCAACCGGTGATTCGCTCAAATGCCGGGTTCACTCGGAGGATGGTGCCGGACTCGTCAGTGACGCAGATTCCTTCACCGGCCTGATTAAATGCGGTCTCCGAGATGATGAGGTGTTCTTCCACCCGTTGTCGACGATCGGTCTCGGACGAGAGCCTGGTCAGGAGTCGAAGCTGATCAAGGACAAGCCGAGCGACATTGGGTGCGGCCGTATGCCGATCGGACTTCCAGTTCATTCCGGATTCCCGGACGACACGATCGTTCAACCACGAGAGTGGCGCGGCAATTCTCTTGGCGATCGTTCTACTGATAAGAACCACCACCCCGAATGAGAGGATGAGGCCCGCAAAGGATGTGGGAAGCAAGAATGAATTGAAGTCATCGTGGAAGGTTCGATCGACCGCAATACCCACTTCGAGACCCAAATCAGACATGGCCGTACGAGCTACTATGAACTGTCGCGACAGAGAACTGTCGAGCACATCCGACGCACGGGATTCCTCTATCGCTTGCAGTGCCGCGTCGGTTCCGGATGAGGCGACCTCGCGGGCGCCTCCAAGCGACCATGCCGACACCCCCGGAACCAGCTCACTGACTAGCGAGTCAAGCATTGCATCGATTCTTCCCGGAGCCAGGCGTCCCGGGATTGTTTGTACGTAATCGCTTGCCGCGACATAGAGACCAAGCGCCGGTACAAACACGCTGTAGGCAATCTTCTCCCGCGGATCGACCTCGCCTGGGTTGGCCCAATCGTACGCGATGAATCCCTCGCTGGACGATGATATCTGGGCGAACACATCCTCATCGGCAACACTGGTCCCAACCAATTCCTCAAACGGGTGAGAGGTGACAATGCCGTTGGTATCAATCGCGTAGAAGTACCCGGTCTCCGAGATCTCTTGTGATGTGAGATAAGACCGAAGTTCAATCCCCTGCGTGCCTTCTGCGGATCGCTCGCTCACAGCGAACGTCAGGAGGTCGGCTATCGCCTCAGCTCTCCCGCGAAGCGTAGCCTCGCTTTCTACGAACAGCGAGTTGCGGAGCGCTTCCGAGACCGTTCTGGCCAGCTGCCGAGTCTCGGCGTTGGTCTGCCTGTCAATCTGTCGCTGTGTCGTCGCCACGTAAATTGTTGCGGACACAAGACCAACGACAAACAATCCTGCGCAGTATGCAAACGACACTCGCAGTGCGAACGGAACGGTCAGGGCACGCCTTCGACCAAACCGCCGCACTGCCGTGCGGATCAAACCCATCGAACCTCCCCCAACGAGTCGAACCAGCCTGCCGCTCAACTCGCAGAGAATTCGAGAAGCTTACTACTTTGGTATGAAATTGGCTACATACTTTTTTCCTACTACCAAATCCTCCGATCTGTGCGATAATCATCAACGATGGCCTTGAGCGGGCGGTCACGCCGGTAACCGGGGCGGATTCGTGCATTCGCTATGCGGATCTGATCTTGTGTGCATAACATGATTCTGTTAACATTATCACGACACTAAACAATACAGGGAGGTTGTTATGTCAACGATGCTTCGTAAGTGGGACGTTGCACAGCTGGACTCGACGTTGTCGTCTCTACTCAACGTCGTCTCTCAAGCCTTTCGTATGGACCGGGAAGAAGCCGCTCGTTTTGCCGCCTCGCCCATAGCCCGATTGATTGGTGCATTGCCGTATCTCGCCGGCTGCGACCGCGCCGAACGGACGGCGGTCGAACACCTGGGAACTTATGTTCTCTCCGTGCGTGAGACACGCAGTGCGTTCTACGCAACGACAGACGATGATGCGACCGTCTACGATCGTCTCGCTCCAATCATGCACTTCGAAGGCGGCGACGAGGCGCTTCTCCGAAGAGGAATCGCGCTCTTGGCCCTCAGCATGATCACCGACTACAAGCGAGACGTTGATCTCGATCGTATGATTGGAAAGCACAACCCAATCGGATCGGGTGCATGGGACTTTGAGTCGACGCGTGAAGAGCTGCAGCGCGATATCGATGCTGTCGACTCGCCGGATATGGATCACGTTTTCCGAAACGACGCGAGCGTCGAGAATTGGTGGGCCTGGTAGAACCGCTAAGAAGCGCGGACGCCACCGCCAGCGTCCACCGGAACATTGGACGACTAATCGCGCTTATCGGCGGGATGGTCGCTTTCGTCAACATATTGACTGTTCCTGATGACGTTCGCGTTTCGCTTGGGACGTTCTGGTTTCTTGCGCCGCAAGTGTCAGTCGTTCTTGCGACGGCGATCCTTGCATTCGTATGTTCGCACTTTCCGAGGCTGCGTTGGATCGATGTGATCGTCATCTTCCTCTCCGGGACCTCTGCGATCTACGCATCGAATGTAGTTTCAGGTATCGGGATCGTGTTGCTCTTTCTGGCAGCAGGTGTTGCAAATGAGTACGGTTTCTTCCTGATCAGTCCGCGTCGCAAGATGACCGTTGCTATCCTGGCTGCGCTCGCCCTTGTGGTTTTCGCGTGGCTGCTGATTGAGGCGATCACTATCAACGCGATGATCAACACGGTCTTAATGATCGTCTTCCTTTCCGGTGCCGGCTGGCAACTCGTGATGTCGAGAGTTCGCGCCGAGCGCCGAGCACGACGGGAGCTCGAGATCCTAGTGGAGGAGCGAACGGTCGATCTTCGCAAAGCTGTTGATACCCAGCGACTGCTTCTCTCTGAGATTCATCACCGTACCAAGAACAACCTTCAGCTGGTGGCGTCGCTGCTTGCGATTGAGACCATACAAGAAGACGGTTCGTCGTCTGAAGCCTTTACGGTTGCCGAGTCACGATTGATGGCGGTTGCTCGGACACATGAGCTTCTCTATGCCTCTACGGATACGACATCTACCCATCTACAGACCTACTTTGAGAGCTACCTGCGAGACGTCATCGATCTGGCGGCGACACGAGAGATCGCCGTTGTTGCGGACGTCAACGTCGGTCTCGACGTATCACTGGACATCGCGATCAGGCTCGGACTCATGGTCAACGAGATCGTGATGACCACCGTCGGCACCTCTGCACGCGATAGTGAATCCTCAACGCTCGAACTCGCCATTTCTGAGGTGGGCGACTCACTCTCGATCGTTGCCGTCGACGATCGTCCCGGGATCGAGATTGACAGCGGCTCCAGAGGCGGCACTGGTCTCACGATCGTTCGCTCTCTCGCCGAGACGCTGCGCGGGTCGATCGAGCTGAACCAGGAGTCAGGTGTTCGCTGGAGCATCTCCATTCCGCTCTTGGCCTTGGAGATCCAGCCGCCTGCCGGTGACGTCGACTAAGTCATCGTCAGTTCCTGTTCTAGAACACCCCGTTTGTATTTCTGATTGATCCTCCAACCATCCACGCGTAGAACCGCATAAACGAGTTGAGTGGTTGAAGCGCATCCCAGTGTTCGACGATCTTCCCGTCCACGACTCTCCACGTGTCGAAGATGTTGAATCCCTGCCGGTCGTCTCCACGGTCCTTCCTCCTGAGTGTCGCGTGGGAATGGAAGGTGACCAGATCGCCATCGACCGATATGTGCTTTACGTCGTACGTGTAGTCCGGGTATCGCCTGACCAGCCGGTCGACATACTCAATGACTCCTGCGATTCCGTCGCTCATGTTGCGGTTGTGTTGAACGTAGTGGTTTCCGCCGAACCTGCTTCTGACTGCCTCGAAGTTGTGATCGATCATCAAGAGCTGTACGAACTCGGCGGCAGCCTCAACGTTTGCCTTCTCGCCCGCCGTCCAGTGGTCGCGTTGATGCGCCTTTAGGTCTAGTCCAATCGTTTGCATCGATTCCTCCTGCGAATCCTATTTAACTTGCTTTTTGCAAGTTATATTTTTCACTTGCGAAAAGCAAGTATATTGTGGAATGCGACGTTCCGACTGTCCCATTTCAAACGTGCTCGATCACGTTGGTGATCGATGGAGTCTCCTTGTCATTCGTGACATTGCGCTCTACGGCAAGCGTTCATTCACAGAGCTTCTTGACTCAGCAGAGCACGTAGCGACAAACGTCCTAACGGACCGGTTGCGTCGGCTCGAACAGACTGGGTTGCTGACAAGGACGCGCGATTCGGGTGACGCACGGAAGAACATCTACCGCCTCACTCAGCGTGGCCGCGACCTCCTTCCAATCCTGATTGAGATGATTCTCTGGAGTGCCCGGCACGACCCACAAACGAACGCCCCTCCGGAGTTGGTACGCCGGGCCCAGACCGACAGGAATGCTCTGATCGCCGACCTCCAAGCAAGGATCGACGCGGTGGATGGGCGTTGACATTTCTTCTCGCCCGCGGCCTCTCCGTGCGCAGCTCGTATTGTGGTCCCGGTCCTGCGCGTAGTCTCTGCGGCGTGAACGACGTCAGCAGTCCCGGAGCATCGCTGTGACATGGGTCAACAGCAGGCCCGCCTGGGACGACGACAGATGTTTGATCGTCTCCGGGTATGGGTGGCGAAGATTGGCGCACACACGAAGAAGACCCTCGAACTCGCGCAGTTCGCTTTTGCCGGCGCATATGAGGCACGCGGCCGTCTTGGAGTAGAGCATGCCGTCCTTTCGATAGAGAATCGTGCGGGCACACCAGTGTGTGACCCCGACCGCGAGTCCCACAGAGGACTTCTTGGATGAAAGCGATTCCTGCCAGACCCGTGCCGTGTCGCGCTGCTCCTGCAGCAGTTCCGGTTCCGATGGCTTGTAGACGTCGATTGGCCGGTCGAACAGAGACCCACCACTCTCGGCAATAAGCCGAAGGTCCATGAGCGAGTTTCGAAACGAGTAGCTCATCCCCCAGCTGGAACTCGCTGAGCCGATGTAAACGCACGGCATCGTGCCGCGGGGATCCTTCACTGCCGATTCTGCGTAGAAGGTTCCTTCCAGCTGATGAAGCAGGAGCTCCGAGCGATCCCGATACGAGGCAAAAAGGTCGAACAGAATCGATGCATCACTTTCTGATGGCTCATCCGTGAAGAGGGCGACGAAGTCGATGTCGCCCCGGTTCGGGCGAAAGTCCCCAAGAACTATCGACCCGTGGACAATAAGATCGTGGAGACGTGAACCAAACCGATCCTGGAGATCGTTCTTGAATCGCGTCAACGTTTGCTCAACCACCCCCGCATCTCATCACGGCAGAGGTCCGAGCGTCACCAAGCAAGAGCGACACGCTTCAACCTCGTACCGGTGCGTGCCTTGCCGGTGTGCATCTCCATCAAGGCGTCCCGAACGAGATGATCCTGACAGCAATCGGACTCTCTTTGTAATACACGTATATAATACTTATCCATAATATACATGTCTAGTACGATATGAGCATAGGAGAGTATATGAGCAAGACAAATGCAGCTATGAAGGCCAAGCTTGATGAGCTCACCGGGTTACGAGGACGAGACGCCTTTGGCGAACGGCTCGATTCGATCGTCGCGAACGGTACCGTCGTCTCCGTTGCGTTGTTTGATGTCGATCACTTCCTCTCGGTGAATCAGAATGAGGGCATGGAGGTCGGAGATAGGGTTCTGAAGCGGATTACGGAAACGACGCAGAGCAATCTGCCGACCCCTGATTCCGAGGTCTTTCGCATTGGCGGTGACGAGTTTGCGGCGATTATGGAAGACGTTGAGAAGGAGCGCGCGTTCCTCGCATTCGAGAAGGTACGTAACCTCATCGGCATGTCGGATCCGTTGAGTGCAACCACCCCGGCTCCCACCGTAAGCATCGGCGTTGCAACCTATCCGGACGACGCTGCCACCCGACAGGAAGTGATGAGGAAGGCCGACGATGCACTGTATCGCGCAAAGTCGGGACAGAAGAACACCGTCGTGCTCGCGCGCGAAGAGCGAAAGATCCCCAAGACCAATCACTATACGCAGGGGCAGCTGGAACGATTAACGTCTACTTCGTCTAAGCTTGGTATTGGAGAGGCTGAGCTCCTTCGCGAGGCGCTCGACGACCTTCTGAAAAAGTACAGCTCGTGACGACAGTCGTGCGGGACTTGCCCTAGTAGCGCTTGGAACTCGCAGCTCTTGTTTTCGTCAGAGAGTCGATAGATGACGCACCAGACCAAGAAGTCGCTCCGGTGGCCGTCCGTCCAGAATCGCGTCGGCAATCCTCTGACCTGCCCTTCGGATCGACAGAACGCTCCGGTCCGTGCATACGAGTTCCACGCCTAGATCCGGCTTGGCAAACTGGAGTGTTGTCCTCCGGCCTTCGATCAGAATGATGCTTCCCAAAGGCGCAGACGCTAATGCCGACTGGAGGAGTCGAATCACGATCCCTTGGGCGAATCGAGCAACGAGTGGGACAACGGCGGAGATTTCTGCTCCACGAAGCTCTGAGTCGGCAACCTCCGCCCGCGCTACTCCATCGACGGCGTGCATCACTCCTACGCCTGGCCTCACCTGCAGGTGCTGACCAATGCGCCGAACGGCAGCCTCCAAGACACTCGTTTCACCAGCGTTCTCGCCCGACTTCTGCACAAGCCAGGCGATGAAACGGAACACGTCGCCGTTCGACCAACTTGTGTACCACGGGTCCAGTCGCGTTAGCGCGGCAACCGTCGTGCCTTTCCCAACGCCGCTCATGCCGGATATCGCGATGACCCGCACCTCTTTTGTGTACCGATGTGCAAGAGCGTCGACCTCTCTTGCGACCTCATCCGGGTTCTTCCCGTCGATTGAGAGCTGCGTCCACGATATCTCGGCAGGCTTCGCGGGAAGCTCCCCGTTCTGCATAGCGTACTCAACGCCGGTCGCAAGAAGCACCTCGTCCGCCTGATCGCGGGCGAGCAGTTCCGACTCGACCTCAAGGCAAAGATCCTCAAAGTCGCTATTGCGGCGCAGCCTCGAAATGACCCATTCGGATCGAACCGCAGGTTCCAGTCTGGAGAGAATGTGTTCCAAGCGCTCACTCTCGCTGTCGAGTTCCATCTATCCTCGACGCTCCATCCGACTCAGGGCGTAGTTCTGCTCTACGCCGGCCGCTGCGAGTAGCGAGATCGTTCGCGGATCATCCGTCGTGATTTTGAGTCGCGTCTTTCCCAAGAGCGCAAACTCTCCAATCGAGCTCAGGATGTCGTGAACGTCTACCGCCTGGTCGACCAACACAAATGGCGAGCATCCGGGGAAATCGGGAGCGAAGCGCGCGTAGCCGGCGACCGCACCGTCAGCAATGAAGGCAAGGACGTGCGCCCGTGGAGGATCGTGGTGTGAAGCGAGATTGATTGCCGCACGCGGTAGGGATCGTGCGAGCTCTGTTGGAAGATCTGCGACCGGAACCCCCGTGCACTCTGAGCGGCCCGATGTCGGTAGCGTCGTGACGAACTGCACACTCTGATCGACTTCAGTAAAGCCGAACGCCTCGTAGAGAGCAATGGCTCCCCGGTTATCCGATTGTACGAGGAGGTCGACGTACTCTACGCCCATGCTCTTGGCGCGCTCAAGCATCAATGTCATGAATCGGTTGCCTATGCCTCTTCGTCTCATAGACGGTATGACGCCGATTCTCCGGATGTGTGCCGAATGCGAATTGTGACTGAGTACGGCAAAACCGATCATCTCGTCGTTGTTGTAGGCAATCCAATGATCAACGGAGCGGTATTGTTCGAACTCTACGCGACCGACCGGTTCGGCCGGAAAACAGAGGTCGTTCGTCTTGTGGAAGGCGGCGGCGTCGATCGTTGCTGGGTTGTGCTCAAGCCGGTCAAACACTGACGAAGACTACAACAGGGATACGTCCCACCAGTCAACTCTGATCGATGAGCCCGAGAGGTCTTCTGGTCTTGCGACGGTGTCTTAGCTGCTGATGAGTTGCCAGGAGCGTGCCCGCACCTGGACCGTCGCGCCCAGAGCGAACGATTTCCAGAAGGCAAACGGATCAATCGCATTGTGTCTTGCCAAGAGAAGAGTGATGACTCGGCCGTGACTCACGACGATGCCGTTTCCGGATTGCTCTGCGGTCAGCCTCAGGAGAGCGGACTCGAATCGACTTAGTGCCTCGAGCCCGGTTTCCGTTCCGAATCGCGTACTCGGGTCTTCCAAGAGCCTCTTTACTTGCTGGTCGAACTCCGCCGCATCAAGGTAGGCAACGCCGGTGTTGTCCTGCTCCCTGAGATCGGGCCAACAGAGGAACTCGACGCCCAACGCTCGAGAGACGATGCGTCCGGTCTCCCGTGCCTTGGGTTCGTCGCTCGCGGCAACCCATTGCGGATGGACTCTGGCGAGCGCCGGGATGGAACCGCGGGTCTCCCGAGCTCCGCGTGACGATAGCTTCCATGTCGAAGCCGCTCTCCACCGACGAATCCGCGGTCTCCCATGTTTCATGAGGAGTATGGTGGATAAACCTACCGCGGAAACGTTTACACCTCCGTTGGCCGTCCACAGGCTCCGTTGCGGATCGGCCGTGAGCGTGAGTAGTGTAACCTTCTGCTGCTGTTCCGGCACGTATAGGTAGGTGAGAACAAGCGATGCGTGAATCACATATCCGCTTGGTCAGGCAGGCGATTGACGGAAACAAGCGTGCCTTTGCCACGCTCTATCGAATGAATCGACCCAGTGTGGTCCGCTTCGCAACGCGCCTCGTGGGCTCCCGTGCCTTGGATGTCGCACAAGAATCGTTCTTGGAAGCCTATCTCTCCCTCTCCACGCTTCGGTTTCCAGATCGGTTTCGCTCATGGCTGTTTGCAATCGTGCTCAACGTATCCAGGCGCCTCATCCGATCAGACGCAACTGAAGCATCAGCAGTAAGTCGGCTGAGCGGCGGCTGGCTCGAATCGAGCCCGATGCACGGTCCCGAGGAAGCGCTCGTAATCGACTACGAGGCGACACGGGTTCGGGACGCGATTCAATCGCTGCCACCCGCTCTCCGGGAAGCAGTGGAACTCTACTATCTGCAGATGCTTCCCGTTCGCGAGGCCGCGTCCGCTCTTGGAATCGGTACATCGGCATTGAAGACTCGACTTCACCGTGCACGCGTGAAGCTCATCTACGGTTTGGGTAAGAAGGAGGAACCAGAAGTGACAGAAGCAAGACGAGTTCACGTGTTGGACGTTCTTGGCGACGGCGTTGTGCTTTTTGTCGACTGGGAAGGCCAGAAGGTCTTTCCCGTCTTTATGAGTCGGGATCAAGTTCAATCGATTGCGATGGGGATGAAGAACGTAGATATTGGTCGTCCAATGACGTTCCAGTTTGTGGCCACTCTTCTCCGGGAGCTTGGCGGAAAGGTCGAGAGCGTCCTTATTAGTGCGCTTGACGATACCGGAACCTTCCTTGCGAGGCTTCGGCTCAACAACGGCAAGGAGATAGATGCGCGGCCAAGCGACGCGGTCAACCTCGCGATCATCGTTGGTGCTCCCCTGTTTGCAGACGGTGAGCTCATTGATCGCATAGGAACGCACGTTGATGTCGATCCGGACAAACGAGAGCTCTACAAGGAGAAGGGAATCACAGACATCGCGGATGCGGTCAGGAGTCGGGCACTGTCGCGCATGCAACAAGAAGGACTCAAGCGGTACGTGCAGTCGCTTTTTACCGAAGCTCCAGAGGAGTAGGTCACTTCGATCCAAAGCGCCGCGCAACCACGCCGATCGTCTTCAGCAAGATCCGACCGTCGAGCCACGCGCTGCGGTTCTCAACGTACCAGAGGTCGTACGCCGTTTTCTCGTAGTACTCAGCCTCCGTCGTGGAATGCGAGTAGTTGACCTGGGCCCAGCCCGTCAGTCCCGGTAGGACTCTCGTACGAACGAGATAGTTCGGAATGTGGTGCAACGATCGTTGGTGATAGAACGGCATTTCCGGTCGTGGGCCAACAAGACTCATCTCCTGCCTAAGCACATTGATCAGTTGGGGTAACTCATCGATCCTGGAGCGCCTCAGAAGTGTTCCTAACGTGAACTGGCGATCGTCGATTCCGGCGGTTGGTTGATCCGGAGCGACAATCGCATTCTTCAATGTTCGAAGTTTGATGAGTGAGAACGGTCTTCCGTCTTTGCCGACTCGCTCCTGCGTAAAAAAGATAGGTCTTCCATCCGCTATGAGGATCGCGATCCCTGCCGCGATGAGCACGGGTAGGCTTGCGAGGATTCCAACCAGGCTGATCGAGACATCTGCGAGCCACTTCACGATCTGGTACCCGTATCGCCTGCGCGCGCGTGCGGGAGTGTAGAAGCGGGGAGGAAAGACCCTGAGGGCGATCCGGTAGAAGCGGAGAAGGTCCAACTCGCGCCGGACGTCTCTGGCCTCAGACAGATTGTCCAGGCGCGGCTCGAGAAATCGTACAGACCAGGAATCAGTGTTGTCGGATCGACGGATGGTCGCCGGGTACCGTTGTAGCTTCACAAAGGCACGTAGTTCCTCTGCCTCTTTCTCAGCTCCTTCCGGGTACTCGAGATCAACAGGTGTTGTTCCTTTACTGAGATACTCGACCAAGGCGAGGTGTGCGAGGGGACTCAGAGCGATCAGAGAGAGATGGACTCGGCCGCCGCCCCAGAGCGCGGCGGAGGCAGCAGTTGCGACCGAAAGGGCTGCCACGATAATCGCGGATGACCATCGCAATCCGGAGGACGATTGGCGGGCGTCGTAGCCGCCAAATGCATACAAGAGGATGAGTTGCGCAAACAGGATCCCGGCCACCTCCGGTCGGAGCAGTAGCGCCACGAGGGTGACACCGAGCATCTCAACGAGGAACGACTGCCTTGGGACCAGCTCAACTCGATTTGCCAGCGTCATATCACTCCATCAAGGTATCACCCGACCGTGCAGATAGCATTGGTTCCGGTCGCAACGTGCCGGTCACGAGTCCACTATCGCACGTACGGGAAGCTCGGCGATTGACTCAATCGTACTCCCCGGCTGCTCGGATTCCGACCGTGGCGATTGATGCCGATTGTAGCCTTGCGAGACACGAATGGTGTTCCATCCCAGCGCGTTCGCCGGCGCGATGTCGTTGTCGATTCGATCGCCTACCATCCAAACGGATCGATGCGCCGCGCCCAGAGACGCCAGTGCGTCTGTGAAGATTCTGGGGTCGGGCTTCTGCATGCCCACGTCATATGAACTCCACACCGTGTCGAATAGCTCTGCAACGCCGTAGTGCACAAGACGATCCCGAGCCCCGGCGCTTTGGTTGGCGATAACTCCCACGTGAGCCTTCCCGGAAAGCGCCTTGAGAACATCGATCACGCCTGGGTAGAGCCTCAGCCTCGACTTGTCCCAGATCGCGCTCCCGCTCACCGCATCTGCGACCTTCCGAGGCGCCAGGCTGTGAAGAGCGAAGCGGAACACCGACGCTTCCATCCGGCGAGCTCCCTCATCCTAGAGCGAGAGGATGTCTTCTACCCTCGCAGTGACTCCGTGACTCGCCAGCGCGTGCACAGCCGACTCCGCTCGGACGACCTGAGCATCCGACTCGTCTTCAAGCGTCCATCCAAGATCAAAGAAGACCGCAGGTTTCATGTCTCAAGTTTGCTCGGACCGTGCTCGTTGTGGAAGTCCGCATCGCCCACACGGTCCTGCAGATTCGATCCGGGGAGGACGACCTCTACCAAGGTCACATAGATGCACTCGCCGGTGGTCACGTCTTGTCCGGCGAGAGCCCCATAGTTGCGGCGGTGCGGGAGCTGGACGAGGAGACTGGTGTGCGGGCGCGGCAGGATCGGCTCTCTCGGTTGGGGAGATGGATCGTTGAATCTCCGAGTAGCGTCTGCAAGCGTGTCATCCAGCATCATTTCCTTCTTCAGGACCTCGTCCCTCACGAGCTCGTCCACACTCACGAGGCATCGTCCTTCGTAGAGGTCGAACTCCTCGATCTTCGTGATCTGGTGCTGCGGAAAGCGAGTCGCGTGTCTGCGCGCGGCATCGGCTCCAGCTCGATCAGCTGCATAGATGAAGGTTCGATTGAACGTTATGGCGAAGAGACGCTCGGCTCTTTTGCGAATGCGATCGCCGCCATGCAGCAGATAGTGACCGGAAGAGACGAACCCCATACTTGACATGCAACCAAATGGATGCATATTTTTTGGCTGGTGGATGAGATCTTTGGAGCGCTCTCGGACTCGACTCGCCGAATCATCATGGATGAACTGGCCGAGCGAGATGGCCAGAGTCTCTTTGAGATATGTGGTCGTCTTGTGATGCGACACGGCATCGGCTCGTCTCGACAGTCCATAACCAAGCACATCGATGTTTTGGTAGGTGCCGGAATCGTGCGCATTGAGTGGTCGGGCCGCTCACGACTCCATTTCCTGCAGACGGAGAGATTGCGAGCCGCGAATGTGTGGATCGCTCGGCATCTTGACCGCAAAACGGAGGAGGAAGAATGATCATTGGTGTTGCGAGTGTGTTTGTAGACGACCAGTCGAGGGCGCTGGAGTTCTATACGACCAAACTGGGGTTCGTGAAGAAGAGCGACGAGCCGGCCGGTGAGTACCGATGGATTACCGTTGTCTCCCCGGAGCGACCGGACGGCGTCGAGTTACTCCTGGAACCCAATGTGCATCCCGCCGCAAAGACCTTTCAGGAGTCGATCGTTGCCGACGGAATCCCGGCGACATCGTTCACGGTTGACGATGTGCACGCCGAGTGCGATCGGCTGACGAACACGGGAGTGACATTCGTGCAGCCGCCAACATCCATGGGCCACGTGACGACTGCGGTGTTGGACGACACGTGCGGAAACCTCATTCAAATCATGAGCATGAATGCCGAGTAGCGAACTGCAGGGTGTGGTCTCAGAATCTATTCGCGTGAGATCGCGAAAAATCCTCTTGATCGACTGGGGAGACACGGTGATGCGCGTTTTCCCCGGCCATGACACTCCCATGGCGGACTGGCCCGTCGTCGAGCTGATGCCTCACGTCTCCGTAGCGTTGGGGCACCTCTCTGGAACGATGGAAATCTGCCTCGCCACGAACGCCCAGGCTTCAACGGTTGATGACATCAATCGTGCCCTTCACCGGTGCGGAATTGACTCGCTTTTTGACCGGATCTACTGTCAGCGAACCGTGGGAGCCGCGAAGCCGTCGCCTGCCTTCTTCCGTCACGTCCTTGATGACACGGGAGCCGAAGCTGCAGATGTTGTCATGGTTGGCGACGATTTCCAAACCGATGTGCTTGGCGCTAACGCCCTTGGCATCAGGGCGATCTGGCTCAACAGCGACTCTGAAGATCGACCACGTTCGGACCTCTATCGAACGATCGGCGGGCTGCAGGAGCTCGCGGGGACCCTCCGGGATTTCGGATTCTGAGATCGGATTCTGTACGACGCGTTCCGTCGCACCTTTCGAAATGAATCCACTGTTACGTTAGGAGTGATCCTTCAGCCACCTCAGGATTGCCCTGTTCGTCTCTTCAGGCCGCTCTTGTTGGATCCAGTGCCCGCAGTTCAGACGAACGATTTCCACTCTCGGCACAAACTCCTGCAGGTTTTTGGATTCCGGGATGGGATCGTGATCACCGTAGATCATGAGCGCCGGTTGACGGACTATCGGGTCAATGTCGGCCAGAAGGTGCCAGTTTCGATCAAGATTCCTATACCAGTTGATTCCTCCGGTGAAGCCTGATGACTCAAACGCAGACACGAATACCGCCAACTCGTCATCACTCATGAGTGGCTCTCCAGCAGGTGTATGATCGAGAGCCAGGTTGATCATCTCCATGCCCGGCCGAGGTTCTGTGGCAGGAACGTTTTTGCGGAACATGTTGCGAAGGAACGTTGACGTGTTCTCATCGAGTATCGCGTCAGCCACACCTGGTCGTTGGTTGAAGTGCACGAAGTAGTAGTCAGGACCAAAAGCTTCCGACATGAACTCAATCCACGGCCGGTCTCCCCGATCTTGGTACGGAACACTGAGGCTGATCACTCGGTCGACGCGATCAGGATGGAGAATGCTCATCCACCATACGACCATCGCGCCCCAATCATGTCCGGCAAAGGTCGCGTGTTCGTAGCCAAAGTGTTCGAGGAGCCCGACGAGATCACCGGTCAAGTGCTCGATGTCGTAGCAATCCACCTCCGCCGGTCGGGATGACCTGCCATAGCCTCGCTGATTCGGCACGATGACGTGATACCCGCCTTCCGCCAATGCGTGTAGCTGGTGTCTCCAGGAGAACGCATGCTCGGGCCATCCGTGACAGAGCACGATTGGCCTCCCCACGTTCTCGCGACCAGCTTCATACACCTCGATCGTTACGCCGTTGACTGAGATCATGGTTGGCTCAGGGAAACCTGATCCATATCCGGACAGCTTCGTGCCGTTTCTCATTGCAAACCTCCGCTCAATAGAATGAAGGGCCAAGCGTAGCACTGCTTCATGACACCTCCTGTCGTGTATTCCGAAGTATTTTCGCGATATGCGTGCTGATCGCCTCGTTACCATGGTCCTGCTCCTGCGCCGTCGGGGACGACTCTCGGCATCGGAACTTGCCAAGGAGCTTGAGGTGTCTACCAGGACCGTCCTTCGTGACATCGACGCCTTATCCGCTGCTGGTGTGCCGGTCTACTCTGAGCGCGGTAGAGGTGGTGGTTTCGAGCTACTTCCCGGTTTCCGAACGGAACTGACCGGATTGAATCACCAGGAGTCGCTTGCCCTTCTGACTGTCGGTTCGCGTCGCGGTGTCCAGGCGTTTGGACTCGGCTCAGCACTGGCCTCGGCAATCCTCAAGCTCTTTGACGCACTGCCAAGCGAGGTTCAGGCGACCGCGAGCGCTGCAGCGGACCGGCTCCTGATTGACCCGGAGATCGATCTCTTGTCCCGCCGAGTTGAGTCAGAAGAGGTTTCTCCCGCGATCGTGTCGACGGTGAGAAACGCAGTGCTGGGCGGCCGCAGATTACGCTTCCTCTACGCCGCGACAGATGGGCCTGAGGAATGGAGGAGTGTCGATCCCATTGGATTGGTGGCCCTGCGCGAGCGGGTCTACCTGCTTGCGAAGAGGTCGGGAGACGATCGAACCTACCGCCTCTCCAGGGTGATCGCCGCCGAGGAGCTTTCGGAGCCGGCCGAACGACCGCAAGATGTCGACCTAGAACTCGAATGGCGGAGGCGGAGTGAACGGTTGCTCGCCGAAACTAACCCGGTTACGGTAGTTCTGCGTGTCAGCTCCAGCGAGAAGAGCACGATCGTGGGGAGTGCGCTACGCGTCTTGGGAGAGAAAGAGGTCGCTGATGGTTGGGCGGAACTCACGGCGACCTTCCGGGACGAGGAACACGCCGAATGGGCGCTCTGGCAAATGGGTACCGAGGCTGAAGCGCTGTCGCCTGAGTGGCTACGAGCCCGATTGCGAGATCGCGCGGCAACCGTTGCGGCGCAGTATTCGGTGATGGGTACCTAACGCTGACGACCCGGCTCAACTGTGCTAAGAGTACCAGAACAAGATTGAGTCTTTGGCTGAGTCATCGGCCGGAGGACGAGCAGAAGATAGATGCACGACGTGCAGAGGAGTGTTGAAAGTGATCGATGAGTTGAAGTGGATCTCATACCTCACAGAACGGGAGTACAGCTCAGGCTCGTTCAACGGCCCAGCCTTTATGGAGACCGTGAAACAGCTGAGCGTTGAGCAGGCTGCGGACGCAGATACCCATGACGGGTACACCTCGTGGTCGATTGTTTGCATGACGCCTACTTCAAGTGGACGATCCTCGAATTCTTCCAGGCCGGCTCCTACGAGTGGCCTCACGAGAAGACATCATTCCCGCCGCTCCCAGAAGCGAACGAAGAGAATTGGCAGAAGACCATCTCTCTCAGCGACGAGATACATGAGGCGTACATGCGACTCTTGAACGGACTCACTGCGGAGGATCTTGAGCGGCAGATCGAAGATTGGGAGTGCTCCGCCGGAGAGTTGATCGCGTGGATCGCCACCCATGATACCTACCACGCTGCGCAGATCCGCAATATGGGTGTGAAGGGATTGTAGGCGCGACAGTGAGGGAAGGGGGAGTAGGTATGGGGAAGAGGAATGCTCGGGGGAAGGATCAAGACATAGGTAACACACGGGGTTCAGGACATAGGTAACACTTTCAGGCTTGTACGGTGACACCTCAGGGGGTGTCCCGTTGCCGTGGAA
>JANQQY010000213.1 GCA_028284845.1 Spirochaetales bacterium | reverse complement strand
GTTGAGCCGACTACCTCGGACTCGGACAATGGGCTGAACTCCATAGGCTCCTGATCAGAAGCTACGCTCAGCTCGTGCTCGGCTCGCCAGCCGTGCGGGGCACGTTCAGCAAAGATTGAAGTCTGTTTGGCACGACCTCGTTGGTCACGCTCAGCTTTCAGCTCCCGAACGGAAAGAAGAGCTGCTGCGGAGAGTGTTCGACTGGGAGGCTGTCAGGCGTCGGAGCGGCCTGAGCAAGTACGCTTTCCTGCTCGGCCTTGTTGGGTTTGAGCTGGAGCTTGAGCCGTCTATTACAAGAAAGCTGTACGAGCTGTCAAGGTGCAGGAACCTCATCGTCCACAAAGCAAGTATCGTCGACTCCGTATTCAAGAGATCGTGGAGCTCGCGACGCGAGAGAGTCGGGGATACGCTCAACCTGCAAGACTATGAGATACGAAACTTTCTTCGCGCAGCCTATTGGTATCTTGTTGAGACGAGATGTCAGGACCCGGGCAACGACCTCGACGCGGACAAACTGCGCGACCTCCGACACTTCCAGGCTGAGGTTGTCCGCTTGGTCCGGCAGGATGCAGAGTAGTGCCCCGCAGGTGCTGTCGCGTTGGGAGACGCTGGAGAGAGCGAACCCGGTGGTAGGAGATCGTCTCTCGACCGAAGCTCGAGTTCCGTCGGCTGCAGGATGCGCGTAGACTGGCAGCATAGAAGCGTCTACGAAACTGGGGGAATTCCAACGCTCCCGCAGGATGCCTACGACTACGCCCAATGGCCAACGCGTGGGATATCTGACAATTCCGGTAGACAACACGGTCCAACCCATCGTACTCTCGCCTTGGCTGGAGGAAAATATGACACGTGTGGGGACTTGTGTCTGCCTTGTCCTGTTCTCTCTGTTGACGACGCAGGTTGTCGCGACGGACCGGACGGACCCGACATATATTGATTTTGCTTTTCGAGTACGAGAGTCCGCCGACCGTAACAGCATCGCCATGCTAATGCTGGCTGACGCGATGCGACTTGGTGGGCGCGACGGCGGCGCGGTGCGCGCGATCGTCGATGACCATCGTGCTCGTGTTAGTGCGGTCGACAGCTTCCGGGCCGGCAGGAGCAGCATCAACATGGGTTTCGGTATCGATGGAAGTCTTGCCTCTTCCTCGCTAGTCCGACGCTTTGCTGGAGCCGGGGTATCGTTTGGCGGCGGCTTCGATCTCGACATTGTCACAAGCCGCGCTGAGCTGCTCCCTACAACAGGACGGATCCAGAGCCAGACAGGGGTCGACTATGTAGTCGGTGATGAGACCTTGCAGATCGAAGCTTGTGGATCAATCGGAGGCGGGATAAACGTCCCGCTTGCAGTCGGTTCGGCCGGTGGAAACGTCAACGGGAAAGGCTGCTACTCGTACAGCCCATCTAGCATGACCGCGTTGGCGGGCTACGTCGCACAGAATCAGCGTAGATTGCACTCGATCGAGACGGTTGGCGGCGAAACGCTGTCGTATGTGACTGACCTATTGTACGAAATCGCGAACGGATGTGGACAGTCGTCGATGCAAGAGTGCAGGGCGGCCAGCCGGTTATTGCAGGACCTAAATGACGCCGGGCTTGGCGTCGGGCTTCCCACGACGATTCGGGGAGTGGATGAGGTTGAAGCAGTCGTCCGAAACGACCCGAGGTTTGCCGTTGTTCTGCAGAGCAACGACGAGATCCGGGCGCGAGTTTCGTCACTTGAGGCGAGGCTCGGACTCGAGCTGGACGATCTGGAGGCAGCGCTCCTGGATCCCGCGGTCTTTGAGTCTGCGGTCGCTGCAGCAATAGAAAGTTACGAGCGGCGCCTTGTTGCGGTTGAGCAGGAGCGACGCTTCAGATTGTTTCGAAATGAGTACACGGCCCTGTCATCAGAAGACAAAGAACGAAAACTCAGCCTCGAGCTGGGGATAATTGAGACAGAATACCGAGAGATCAATGGGTCGATCGGCGCGTCGCAGAACACTCTGCTTCTAGTCTCCGCGCTAGCAGGGCGGCGAGCCGCACACTCTGACATAAATCGAGCATTCACAGCTGTGCGATCAGTAAACGAGATGGTCCGGAGCGCGCGCACAATAAGCGAAGCCTTTCAAGCATCGATCATGACAGGGGCGTCAGTCGCGGCGTACGCGAACGGTGTTGGTGCGGCGCTAGCATTGATGTCTGCGTTCTCAAGCGGCGGTGATTCGGAGCTTGAGGCTGTGATCGCCTACTTGGACCGCCGGCTTGATCGGATCGATGCGGATCTTGATACCATCATCCGGCAGAATCTGTCGCTTAGTGACCGCGTTAATGCGCTTCTGGCAGGGCAGCAGGCGATCGCGGCGCAGATTGCGGACAATGCCCGAAGTATACGCGCCACGCGGGAGGAAATCGCTGTTGTGCGAGGCGCTATCAGCGACCTCGAAGCACAGATCTCAGCTCTGTCCACGGCAGTGGGTGCAGGCTTCGAAACTGCGACGAGGCACCGAGAGGACTTGTTCATCGCGGCTCTACAGGGCGACCAGGACGAGGCACTTGCCGAGTTCGACAGCATCATTGGATTCTGGCTGAGCCCCGATTCGGACGTCATTCGTCGACTCAACGAACACGACGGCACTCAGGAGTTTTTGGACGAATTCAACCGGGAACGCCAAGCCGTGCTCAGCCTGATGAGCACGCTCGCGGGTCCGCGATTCGTGGTTGATCCTGAGTTCGCCAAACTGGAGCAGAGAATCGTGGTCAGCATGGGGCTTCTCCCATCTCTAGCGGCTGACGTTCGCCGTCTGATTCAGCTATCCAGTGAAGCCCGATCTCCAGCGTACGATTTCACATGGTCGAGACTCAGCGCGGAACGCGAGCAACAGATCCGCTCCGAGGCTTTGGAACTGCATCTTCAATCGTTCCCAGAGATTCCTCCAGAGAACTTCGACGGACTACACAACCCCGATGCGCTTGCATACGTACTCCATCGCTACCTCTCGTTCTGGCTTACGTTGGATCCAGAACGCAGGGAAGAACTTGGATTCCGGAATGACGCGCGGTTCATTCGCTCACTCGCTGATCCGCTTCTTCGCAGCCGTGACGTTGCGTTTTCAGCAACCTTTTCTCTTCTGTCTGCGTTGGAAGGAGCGCTTCCGTCGATCGTTCACGGAATTGAGTCCGAGTTCAGAGGCTCCCGTCTGTTCGAGTCGCGGAGCAGATCCTCTGAACTCTTCCGTTGGCTGTTCACACCGAGCGTTCTTCGCATCCCGGAGCCGTTCATTGAGCCGGCGGACGCCGACGCTTTCGCGAGTGGAGTTGTGAATCGGAGGCCAGCCTTGGAGTGGCTCCAGAGGCACTCCCGACCATACATACGCGGCAGCAGGAATGTCACCGGCGAGCTTGAGTTGTCACTGATCGAACGGCTTCTCGATCCGGATAGAATCACGAATGACCCCACCTCATGGCGTGATCCATCTTTCGGAGATCAGGTCAACCTCCGGACTCTAGCAACCGTGAGAGCACTGGTTGCCGCGTTTGACGAGGGTGAGTTGTTCGAGTACACCGATGACGAACTCGACTTTCTGGAGCGGTTCTCGGAAAAATCCGCGCTCGAGATATCCGAGTCCGACATCAGCCGATTCGTCGAGCTAGTCCGATCTGATCGGAAGCTGCTAACCCTGGCAGAGGAGGAAGGCCTGGTTCAGTACCGGTTGCTGCAGGAGAGCGAACCCGTGGAACTGCCTGGCAGCGAGGGAGGAGTAGCCGCTCCGTACGCGACGGTAGAGTACGAGGATAAGAAGGGGTCAATCGTTGACATCGTTACCGAAAGGGTGCTCGGTGTGCAGGTGGATCGTGACCGGGAAGTCCTGGACTTCTTCTGTCGTGGAGCCAAACTGAATCTACTGGATAGTTGGAGCGGGAGCATAACCATTCCGCTCGGGTTCGCGTTTCCTATCGACCATGGGTTCTCATGGCATGAGTTTGAGGTAACGACGGGAAGTAGATGGGCGCGTGCCATCGGCGAATGCGCCGAGGCAGCGAATTCCGCTCGATTGACCGTGCCACACGCGGTGCCAGACGGGTTTTCCGGACTAGACTACTACGAGATAGGGAGAGTCTCTTCCGAAAGTGAGCGACCAGCGTTTATCCGCGAAAGCTCCCTTGTGGATGATGGCACGACGCTCTTCCACCGGGCTACGTCGCGGTGCGCATTGACTGCCGAATGGAATCCATCGCTCGCAGATATAGGGCTTGTCTCGGCGGATTCGATAGGTGTTTCCTCGCGGTTTGTCCTGCATGAGCGCGATGTCGCCCGATTGTACGCGACTCCATCTCAAGTCACCGATGCAAACTCGAGACTACTTGCGCCAGACGGGACAGAGCTGGATGAGGATTACTCGATACCTTGCAGCGTCCGGGGAGTCGGGGCGTTACTTGTGTCCTATCACCCTGGGCCGGCCAGATTAGGAGAGCGAATGCCGCCAGAGCTGTTCCGATATGGCTGGGAGCAAGTCCCAAACCGGCAGCTCAACCTCATCGGCCTGAGGGCCGGAATGATTGAAGCGCTCAGGCATCGACGACGCATGCTGAATCTCGAGTCTGTTGCCGGCATTGGCGAAGAATTCAGGCTTCCTGTCGGTTTGTTGAACGCAGTTCTGCGACAGATGGACGCAAACGGGGTTCCCAGGAGCAGCCGACAGGAACTCATACTCGCGTACCGAGAATTCGGTCGCGACGCATTCCTGTCGCATCCGGTCTATTTGGATTTTCTCGATCGGAACACGGACATTGCAGATCGGATCAGGGACGACTTTGAGTTGATGCGACTCGAACAACGCCTCCCGGCTCTCATCAACGCGTTCGCCCGATGGGGACTCGGAGAGAGTCTCGAGCTGGTGCCTGAGTACAGACTCGTCCACGAGTTGCTCCACCTGCCTACAGACACGGGTCTGACCCTGTACGAGTCTTTCGAGATTCTCGGCGATCCGACGCGTTACGAAGAATATGTCCGGGCAGCTTCCACGATCAGCGTCGCGTATGATCGCTATTTGAGTGCCTCGAGTGAGGTCGGATTCCCTCCGCGGGTGGATTTCCCTGCGCCATCCCTGCTGAGAGGTCCGAACACATGGATCGATTCCGCAGACGCTTCTGCGACGGCGCGACACTACAGCGTCACGCCAGGTCACTGGTCCATCGTGGAGATCGAGGCACTGATTGACCTCATGGAGACGGACGACTTCTGACACGCGCCCCGACAGACAACGATGCTGGGAACGGGGAGTGCGGCTACGCGCGATCGAAGGATACGTAGTTCGCCGATATCATTGCGCCCCTTCCCAATTCGATCGTCGCGTGTTCGATGGGACTTGTGGCCGGCTTGAGAACCGGTCAGGGCGAGAGGTGTCAATGGCGTGGAGCGAACCGGGTCAATGTATCGGCCGATCGCCGTCCCGAGATGTGTCACTTGCGCGATTAGGGTCGAACTCGGAAACAACCGCCATCGATGTGGCCTATACCAAGATTCGCTGCTTGCCGCCGCCAACTGACTCGCGCTCCAGAAGCTGGTGGTCCGGCGTTCTGAACCGCCGCGGGTTTCGCGGAGACCGTTTTAGGTGAGTCCGACCACGTTGGTCGAAGCTTCCACCCCATCATAGTAGGCTTGCTCGAACTCTGCCGGGGGAACACTCCCGATGGGCTCGAGCAGCAGTCTGTTGTTGAACCAGTCCACCCAGGCAAGGGTAGCGAACTCCTCCGACTCGAGATTCCTCCACGGTCCTTTGCGCCTGATGACCTCGGTCTTGAACAGCCCAATGATCGATTCAGCAAGCGCGTTGTCGTAGGAGTCGCCGGTGCTACCCACCGAAGGATCCACTCCCTCGTCAAGCAGCCGCTCGGTGTAGCGGATGCTCAGGTACTGAGATCCTCGATCGCTGTGGTGTATCAGTCCGCCTTTGACCTCACGCGCCCATAGTGCCTGCTCGAGTGCATTGAGGGTGAGCTCTGTGGTCATCGAAGAGGACACGCGCCAGCCAACGATCATCCTGGAGTAGACGTCGATGATGAACGCCACGTAGCTCATACCGGTCCAGGTCGCAACGTAAGTGAAGTCGGCCACCCACAGCTGGTTCGGTCGGCTTGAGACGAACTCGCGCCGGACAACATCCAACGGTCGCTCATCGACCGGATTGGGTATGGTGATTCGCTCCCTGCGGCCGCGAACGGCTCCGTGAAGACCCATACAAGCGCATCAATCGCTCTACGGTGCATCGAGCGACACGGAATCCTTCCCGTACGAGCTGTCGCCAGACCTTACGAGCTCCATAGACCTCGAAGTTGTCCTCCCAGACCCGTCGTATCTCTGCGCGCAAGACCTCGTCCGAACGATGCCGCGCAGGCACGCGCACGGAGTCTCGCTCTCGCGCCTTCTGCTCGTAGTAGACAGACGCAGCGCTTCACGCAACACCCGGCAGATCGACTCGACTCCGTACTGCTCTCGCACCTGGTCAATGAAGGCAATCATGTCTTCGGTCGGCGGTCGAGACTGATGGGAATCTCGAACGTGGCACACCAGGCCGGTCGCTGCGATTGGACCGGAACTGAAGCAACGGATCGCACAAAACCGGGCCAAACGCACCTTCGGCGCGCAGGCGGAGGACGATGAGGTGATCGGTAGGGGCGGACGGGGCCACATTGGCTTGAGTTGGCG